>JBDTJK010000144.1:0-2871 GCA_039935875.1 Casimicrobiaceae bacterium | reverse complement strand
GGGCGATGCAACGGCCGGATCGGTCAACAACACCGGCAGCGCGACCTCCACTCAAGTACCCGGGCCAGTCACCAAGTCGGTGGTTACACCGGTTTCGCCCGCGCCCGCGCCCGCGATGAGCGTGACCAAGACCCTGACCGGTACCGTCGATAACGACAGCTCCGGCAGCGTGACGCCCGGAGACCAGCTCAACTATTCGGTGACCGCCAACAACACCGGCAATGTCGCTCTCACCAACGTGGTGGTCAGCGACGATCATTTCTCCGGAACCAACACCTGCGCTTCCGTCGCGATGGGCGGCACCTGCGTGTTGACGGGCAGCTACATCGTCACCGCCGCTGATGCCACCGCCGGATCGGTCAACAACACCGGTAGTGCAACTTCCACTCAGGTGCCAGGCCCGGTTACCAACTCGGTCAACACACCCGTGTCGCCGACGCCCGCGCCCGCGCTGTCGATCACCAAGGCCGTGACTGGCAACAGCGATCCCGATCGCTCGGGCAGTGTCACGACTGGCGACACGCTGACTTACACCGTGACCGCGACCAACTCGGGGAATATCCCGTTGACCAATGTGCCGGTCAGCGATTCGCTGATTACTCCAAGCAACATCAACTGCCGCAATCTAGCGGTGGGCGCGACTTGTGTGCTGGTTGGCACCTACACAGTCACGCCAGCTGACTCCAGGGCCGGGGTCATCACAAATACCGCAAGAACAATGTCGAACGAGACCGGACGTTCGATTTTCACAACCACGCTCAACACTCCGGTCAATAACATGCCGGCGCTGTCGGTCGCCAAGACTCTGCTCAGCAACAGCGACCCGGATAGGTCGGGTAGCGTGACCGAAGGCGACGTGTTGACCTATCGCGTGACCGCGACCAATTCCGGCAACGTGCCACTCACCGCGGTGCAGGTGTCGGATTCGAAAATCACGCCGAACTCGACCACTTGTCCGAGTGTCGCAGTTGGACAGACCTGCGTTCTGACTGGCACCTATGCGGTGACGGCGAACGATGCGCGCCGCGGCTCAATCAGCAACACCGGAAGCGCGTCGAGCACTGAGGTCACGTCTCCAGTTTCCGATACCGTGAACACGCCGGTGGTGACCACTGCGGGCATGACGGTCAGCAAAGTGCTGGTGCGCAACACCGATGGAGATCGCTCCGGTACCGTGACCCAAGGCGACACGTTGATCTACAAGATCACTGCGACCAACACTGGCAACGCGCCGCTGACCAATGTCGTGGTGAGTGATCCGATCACTTCGCCGGGCTCAATCACATGCACATCGGTTCGGCCCAACGGCACCTGCGCGCTGACGGCCAGCTACACCGTGACCGCGACCGATGCCACCAACGGCTCGATCAGCAACACCGGCAGCGCCACCTCGACCGAAGTGCCCGGACCGATCAGCGACACCTTGAACACGCCGGTCGCACCCACGGCTGCGGCTGCGATGAGCGTGACCAAAGCGCTGGTCAACTACGCAGACAACGACGGCAGTTCCTCAGTGACGCCGCTCGACCAACTCAATTACTCGGTGACCGCCACCAATACCGGCAACGTGACACTGACCAATGTCGTCGTCAGCGACAACCATTTCACGGGCACGACCACGTGTCCATCGGTTGCAGTGGGTGCCACCTGCGTATTGACGGGTAGTTACATTGTGACCAGCGGCGACGCCACCGCGGGACAGGTCGTCAATACAGGCAGCGCAACTTCGACGCAGGTATCTGGCCCGGTCACCGATTCGGTCACCACACCGGTCTCGCCGGGTCCAGCCGCGTCGATGACCAACACCAAGACGCTGACCGGCTATGACGACAATGACAGCTCCGGCAGCATCACTTTGAACGACGTACTGCACTACACAAGTTCGGTGCTGAACAATGGCAACGTGAGTCTCAATAACGTCACTGTGAGCGATCCGCAGACGATCCCCAACCGTGCTTCCTGCACCAGCGTGGCGGTCGGTGGAACCTGCGTGTTGCAGGGCAATCACACAGTGACCGCAGCCGACGTCAATGCCGGACAGATCGTCAATACGTCCACGGCAACGTCATCCAGCACGGGCGCGACCCAATACACGAGCACGGTCACTACGCCGATTGTTGCCACAACAACCACTCCGTCGATCAGCATTGGCTCCGGCGACGACCAGGCGGGCGCGGTGGGAACGCCAGGCCGACTGCCGCTGATCGTGCATCTGCTGGACGGCAACGGCCTGCCGTACGCTGGCCAGACTGTGAGCTGGCAAGTCGTTAGCGGTCCGGCAACGCTTGATGCGCCGAGCAGCATCACTGATTCCAGCGGCAACGCGCAGATCGGCTTTTCCTACGGCAACGCTGCCGGAGCGATTGTGATCCGTGCCAGCTACGGCGGCAGTTCGGTGGACTTCCATGCAACCGCGCTGTCGTACCTGATCACGATCACGGGCGGCAATGGCCAGAGCGGACCGCCAGGCAGCTCGCTGCCGCAAGACTTCGTGGTGCAGGTCAGCCTGCCGCCAGGGATCACCAGCAAGAGTCCATCGCCCAACAGCACGCAATTTACCAGTGCCGGCAGTGTGTCGGGCGTGCCAGTGCAATGGCAGGTGCTCAGTGGCGGCGGTTCGCTGTCGCAGGGTGCCAGCACGGTGACCAACGGCTCCGGCCAATCAACCAATCACTACACGTTGGGATCGGCGCCAGGTCAGAACCAGATCCAGGTGACCGTCGCCGGTGGCAACAACATCACCTTCACTGCGACCTCGGTCGTTCCGAATCCGACCAGCGCGACGCTGACGATTGTCTCGGGTAACAACCAGACCTTGGCGACCGGCGCATCGTCGGCACCATTGGTGGTTGAGCTCAAGGATGGCAGCGG
>JBDTJK010000143.1:0-14229 GCA_039935875.1 Casimicrobiaceae bacterium | reverse complement strand
CAGCGGGCGAGGCTCTACTGCGCGCGTTCGCGAACGCGCGCGGCAATCTCCTGCGCGCGCACGCTGGCCGCGTGCTTGTCGAGGACGCCATTGACGAACTTGTGGCCGTCGGTGGCGCCGAACGACTTGGCGAGCTCGACGGCTTCGTTGATCACAACCTTGTATGGCGTGTCGAGGCGATTGGCGAGCTCCCACGCGCCGATCGCGATGATCGCGCGCTCGATCGGCGACAGTTCGGCCAGCGGCCGGTCGAGCAGCGGCGAGATTGCCGCCAGCAGTGGATCGAAGTCGCGCGTGACCCCATCCCACAACTCCTCGAAGAACGGCTGGTCGGCGCGTGCATAAGCGTCGCCATCGACCAGCTGCGCGCGCACGAAGTCGATGGCGTTGCCCGCCAGTTGCCGCTGGTACAGGCCCTGCAGCACCAGTTCACGCGCGCGGCGGCGCGGCGTCGTCCTAGTCGGTGTCGGTGATGGCATCGATGAGGTTCGCGATTTCGAGCGCCGCTTGCGCAGCTTCGAAGCCCTTCGCATCCATCCGCGCGGCAGCCTGCGCGTCGGTTTCGCATGTGAGTATGCCGTTGCCGACCGGAATGCCAAACTCGAGCGCGACCTCCGAAAGGCCCCGCGCTGACTCGTTGGCGACGATCTCGAAGTGATAGGTCTCGCCGCGGATCACGGCACCCAGTGCCACCAGCGCGTCGTACGCATCGCTTTGCGCAAGGCTCTGCAGCGCCAGTGCCGTCTCGAGAGCGCCGGGAACGGTGACGAGAACAACATCGTCGTCGCGCACGCCCGCTTCCTTCAGCGCGCGCAATGCGCCCGCCAGCAGGCCTTCGCCGATGTCGCGATTGAAGCGCGACAGCACGATGCCGATGCGCAGGCCGTCGCCCTGCAGGCGAATCGGCAGGCGTTTGATGGGCATGGGTCGAATCCGTCAGCGCGTCGCGCGTGCCGGCGGTTGCTCGATGTGGCCGACCACTTCGAGGTCGAATCCCGCCATGCTGGGCATCTTGCGTGGCTTGGCGAGCAGGCGCATGCGGCCGACATTGAGATCGCGCAGGATCTGCGCTCCGATGCCGTAGTTGCGCAGGTCCATCTTCGGCGACGCCGCCGGCGACGCGGCGACCGCGCGGCTGCGCAACTCCTCGGCGCTTTCCGGACGATGCAGCAGCACGATCACGCCACGGCCTGCCGCGGCGATGGTAGCCAATGCGTCCGGGATCGACCATGAGTGCGATTCGCTTTGCGTGTCGAGCAGGTCCATCACCGACAGCGGCTCGTGCACGCGCACCAGCGTTTCGGTGTCAGGCGAGATCGGTCCACGCACCAGCGCGAGGTGCGTCGCATCCGTCAGCTTGTCGCGGTAGACCACCAGGCGGAACGCGCCGGCGTCGGTGGTTATCGGCCGTTCGGAAATGCGCTCGACCAGCCTCTCGGTACGGTTGCGGTATTGGATCAGGTCGGCGATCGCGCCGATTTTCAGATGGTGCGTGGCCGCGAACTTCTCGAGGTCGGGAAGGCGCGCCATCGTGCCGTCGTTGTTCATGATCTCGCACAGCACGGCGGCCGGTGTCAGCCCAGCCAGCTTCATCAGGTCGCAGCACGCTTCGGTATGCCCGGCACGCGTCAGCACGCCACCCGGTTGCGCGATCAGCGGAAATACATGTCCCGGATTGACGATGTCGGCCGGCTTTGCATCGGCGCGCGCCGCGACCTTGACGGTCAGTGCGCGGTCGGCGGCCGAGATCCCTGTGGAGATGCCTTCGGCAGCTTCGATCGACACGGTGAAATTGGTGCCATGCACCGAGCGGTTGCGCGGCGTCATCGGCGCCAGCTGCAGGCGCTCGGCATGCTCGGCGGTAACCGGCATGCACACGAGTCCACGTCCGTATGTCGCCAGGAAATTGATCTTGTCGGCAGTGACGAAGTCGGCGGCAAACACCAGGTCGCCTTCATTTTCGCGGTCTTCGTCGTCGACGAGCACGACCAGCCGGCCGGCCTTCAGGTCATCGATGATCTCGGGGATGGGAGCAAGCGCCATGGTCGTCAGCTCTAGCGAGAGCGCGCGCAGACTGCGCGCCAAGGTGCAATCTTACCGCGTCCACTCGCGGCGGCATCGGTCCCATGCGTGCTCGGTCCGCCGTGGCGGGGACCCAGCGTCGTCGTCATCCCCGCGAAAGCGGGGACCCGGCGTCGTGCCCCAAACGTCACTGGATTGCCGCTTGCGTGGCAACGACGGCTTCGGTGCGCGGGAACGACGGCTTCATGTGCACGCGCACCTGGCGTCGCCGTCATTCCCGCGCAAGCGGACACCCAGCGCCGCCGGCTTCAGTCGCCGAACAACCCGAGCGTTGCGCGCGTAAGCTCGCTCGACATATCGGCATAGTCGCTGACCACGCTGAAATGGTTGCGGTCCCGGATCCGCAGGATGCCGGCGCTGCCTGCAGGACGCTGCGCCGGCCATGCGTCCCACAGCTGTTGCGATTGCTGCACGAACGCCCGCGTCTCGTCGGCGCCCACGGCAACCAACAGCGGCGCGGACACCTGCGGCGCGGCAAGCACAGGCGACAGGTGCGCAGCTTCGGCGTCGGTCAATCGCAAGTCGTCGTTGAGCGAAATCTGCGTCAGCGGCCGCAGGTCGTGCACGCCCGACAGCGAGATACCGCCCGCGAGCGGCGGTGGCGCAACGCCACGCGCCGACCAGTCGGTCGCGAACAGCATCGCGGTCAAGTGGCCTCCGGCTGAATGGCCGCCGACGACGATGCGCCGCGCGTTGGCACCGTGTGCGCCGCCTTCGCGCGCCATCCATAGCAACGCGCGCCGCGCCTGCTCGACGATGGTACCGATGCCGACGCTGGGGCACAACGCATAGTTGGCCACCGCCACCGCATATCCCGCATCGACGAACGCAGGCGCGACGAACGAATGATCGGACTTGTCGAGCGAACGCCACCAGCCGCCATGCAGGAACAGGAATGTTCCGCGCGCCGGCGTGCGCGGAACGAACAGGTCGAGGGTTTCGTTCGCACCTGCGCCATAACGCAGGTCCAGCATCGGATGCAGTGCCGCGCGCGCAGCCCGCGAATCCGCGGCCCAACGCTCGAACCACCGCGGATGGTCAGGTACCGCCGCGCGATTGTTGTAGTCCGCTTCGAGCGATTCGCGCGCGGGCGCGGGACTCATGCGACGATGTCGATCGCCAGCGGCGTGAGGGTGTCGATGCTGCCATCGAGCCGGTCGCCGGTGACCACCTTCGCCACACCCGAGGGCGTGCCCGAGAACACCAGGTCGCCCGGAAGCAGTTCGTACATCTGCGACAGGAACGCGATCGTCGCCGGCACGTCCCAGATCATGTCGGCCAGGTCGCCGTGCTGGCGTTCGACGCCGTTGACCGCCAGCGCGATCCTGCCACGAGCGAGGTGTCCGACCTGCGCGACCGTGTGGATTGGCGCGATCGGCGCCGACTGCGCGAACGATTTGCCGATGTCCCACGGACGTTTCTTCTCGCGCATCTGGTTCTGCAGGTCGCGGCGCGTCATGTCGAGACCCACGGCGTAGCCGAACACCAGCTCGTTCGCATTGGCGGGGGTGCGGCGCACACCGGCGCGGCCGATCGCGACGACCATCTCGATCTCGTGGTGCAGATCCTGCGTGACCAGCGGATAGTGCATCTGCCCGCGGTGCCCCGCTTCGACGGCGAGGATCGCATCGGCCGCCTTGGTGAAGAAGAATGGCGGCTCTTTGCTGGCGTCGCCGCCCATTTCCTTCGCGTGTTCGGCGTAGTTGCGCCCGACGCAGTAGATGTGACGCACTGGAAAGCGCTCGGTGGTGCCGTGGATCGGCACCGATGGAAGTTCCCAGGCAGGAATGGCGAAGTTCATTTCAGCTCCAGCAGTGGTTGAATGTAAGAATCTCGCTGCGCGCGGTTGGCACGGCGTGCGGGTCGCCGCTTATTCGGCATCCGCCTGCATCGCAGGTGCCGCGTTGGCGAACGCGGGCAGCGCAAGGCACGCGGCGTCGATGCGCAACAGTGTCGGGTACGGTGCAAGATCCATCGACGCGCGCCGCGCATTGGCGAGCTGCGGCACGAGGCAGCAATCGGCGAGCGTCGCCGCGTCGCCATGGCAGAAGCGGCCGGTACGCGGGTCATCGGCGAGCTGCGTCTCCAGTGCCGAGAGGCCAAGCGCCACCCAGTGCGCGTACCAGGCGTCACGCGCTGCATCGTCGGCATGCAGCGCCGACTCCAGGTATTGCAGCACGCGCAGGTTGTCCAGCGGATGGATGTCGGCGACGATCGCCAGCGCAATGCCGCGCACGCGCGCGCGCTGCGCCGGCTCGCGCGGCAATAGCGGCGGCTGCGGATGCGTCTCGTCCAGATATTCGATGATCGCCAACGATTGCGTCAGCACCTGTCCGTCGTCGAGCGTCAGCGCCGGCACCAGGCCGTGCGGATTGCGTGCGCGATAGTCGTCGCTATGCTGCGCACCATGGCGCAGATGGACGAACGCGTGCGTGACGTCGAGCCCTTTCAGGTGCAGCGCGATGCGTACGCGGTACGCTGCCGACGAACGAAAGTAATCGTGGAGCTGCACCGTTCAGAACGCCGAGATGCCCGTCTGCGCGCGTCCGAGGATCAGCGCATGGATGTCGTGCGTTCCCTCGTAGGTGTTCACGGTCTCCAGGTTCAGCACATGGCGGATCACGTGGAACTCGTCGACGATGCCGTTGCCACCGTGCATGTCGCGAGCCGTGCGTGCGATGTCCAGCGCCTTGCCGCAGGAATTGCGCTTCATGATCGACGTGATCTCCGCTGCCGCGCTGCCGTCGTCCTTCATGTGCCCGAGGCGCAGGCAGCCCTGCAGGCCGAGCGTGATTTCGGTCTGCATGTCGGCGAGCTTTTTCTGCACCAGCTGGTTGGCCGCGAGCGGCCGTCCGAACTGCTTGCGATCCAGCACGTACTGGCGCGCCGCGTGCCAGCAGAATTCGGCGGCGCCAAGCGCACCCCACGCAATACCGTAGCGCGCGCTGTTGAGGCAACCCATCGGACCTTTCAGCCCTTGCACGTTGGGCAGCAGGTTTTCCGCGGGAACGAATACATCGTCCATGACGATTTCGCCGGTGACCGACGCGCGCAGGCTGAACTTGCCCTCGATCTTCGGTGCCGACAACCCCTGCATTCCCTTGTCGAGGATGAACCCGCGCACGATGTCGTCGTCAGTCTTCGCCCACACGACGAACACATCCGCGATCGGCGAGTTGGATATCCACATCTTGGCGCCGTGCAGCCGATAGCCGCCATCCGCGCTCCGCGCGCGCGTGACCATCGAACCCGGATCGGAGCCATGGTCGGGTTCGGTCAGCCCGAAGCAGCCGATCCATTCGCCGCTGGCGAGCTTCGGCAGGTATTTCCTGCGCTGGGCCTCGCTGCCATAGGTGTAGATCGGAAACATGACCAGCGAACTTTGCACGCTCATCATCGAGCGGTAACCTGAATCCACCCGCTCGACTTCGCGCGCGATCAGTCCGTAGCACACATAGTTGAGCCCCGCGCCGCCGTATTCTGCCGGCAGCGTCGCGCCGAGAAGCCCCAGCTCGCCCATCTCGCGGAAAATCGATGGATCGGTGGTCTCATGGCGGAACGCCTGGGTGATGCGCGGCATCAGCTTGTCCTGCGCGTACGCCTGCGCGGTGTCGCGCACCATGCGCTCCTCGGAGGTCAGCTGCGCGTTCAGCAGCAGTGGATCATCCCAATGGAAGGTGGGCTTCGAGGCAATGCGATCGGGCGCGTTCATCGTCTACCTTTGCGGGCGGAAGCCTTGCATTATCGCGCTAAGCGCCCGTTCCCCCGCAGTTCAGCCGGTGTTCACCTCACCACCTGCCACCGCGATCGCCTGGCCGGTGATGGACTGCGATTCGGGCATGCATAGCCACGCCACGGCGCTGGCGACTTCGTCGGGGGTGACGAGGCGCCGCTGCGGGTTGCGCGCCGCCAGCGTGGCGCGCGCCTCGCTTTCGCTCTTGCCGGTGCGCGCCATCATGCTCGTCATCGCGTCGCGCACATGATCGGTATCGGTATAACCGGGGCATACGGCGTTGAAAGTGATGCGGGATGTCGCGTATTCGCTCGCCAGTGAGCGCGTGAGCCCGATCAGACCGTGCTTGGCGGCGCTGTAGGCGCACAAGTTCGGATATCCGGTCAGGCCCGCGGTGCTGGCGATGTTGACCACGCGTGCCCACGGCGCCGCCGACAGCGCAGCCATGGCCGCCTGCGTGCACAGGAACGCGCCGGTCAGGTTGACGCCCAGCATCGCGTCCCACAACGCGCGATCCGTGCGCGCAAAACGCGCACTCGTGGCGATGCCGGCGTTGTTCACGAGAATCGAAAGCTGCCGATTGAGGCGTCCGATGGCCGCAAAGCTGCGCACCACCTGCGCTTCGTCGCTGACATCGCATACCTGCGCATCGCAGTTGGCGCCGGGCAGCTCGGCGATCGCGGCAAACAGACGCTCGCGGTCGCGGCCGATCAGCGTCAGCGACGCTCCCATCGCAGCGAGCCGCGACGCTATCGCAAAGCCGATGCCGCGACTGCCTCCCGTCACCACGGCGTGGCAGCCGGTCAGCGGGATCGAGGTTAAGGTTTCGGGCACGGTTCGGCGGGTAGGCGAGCGGCGTTTCCCGCAGGGTCCCGGCAACGGGAACGCGAGCGGCGCAGCGGACGCAATGTAGCAGCCCGTGCCGCCAGCCGTGGTGCCACTGCGTCATTCCCGCGAAAGCGGCACCGCGCGCGGCTCGGCGTCGTCAACGCGGCCAATGGACTAATCCGACTGTCCGAATGCGCGCGCGCGACGCCTTTACTACGCTGCCTCGATGCGGCATTCACGCGGCGAGCGGGCGGATGGATCAGGGTTCACCCTGGCGGAAGCGCTGGTGGCGCTGCTGATCTTTGCGCTGCTTACTGCCTTGGGGGTGCCTGCGTACGGATCGTTCGTCAGCTATTATCGCCTGCATAGCGAGGCGCAGATGCTCGCGTGGGCCCTGCAATTTGCACGATCAGAAGCTATAAAGCGCAATGTTCGCGTAAATGTGTGCAAATCTGTCGATCGCGTGACCTGTTCGAAAGCCGCGGGTTTTGAGACCGGATGGCTCATTCATGCCGATCCGGGATTGACGGGGCAACCCGATGCAGACGATCCGCCGATCCGGATCGAACCGCGCGCGCCTGACGGCATCACCATTCGCGGCAACAAGCCGGTGGCCGACGTCGTGTCGTACACGCCGTTTGGCCATCCCCGTCTGTTGAATGGTGGCCTGCAGATGGGCACCTTCACGCTGTGCCGCCCGGGCCTCGATGCCGTGCAGGTGGTCCTGGCCAACACAGGCCGCGTCCGCATCGAAAATACGCACGACACCTGCAGCTGAAGCGTAATCTGGCGAACGCGGGGGAAGTGCCGCGAAAACAACAACTTCGCCGCCGTCCATTCCCCGTCGCCTGCCACTGGTCAGCACGATCCCCTGCTGGTGCGGGTATTCAATACGATGCATCCGTCCAAAAGGGAGTTTCCATGACCAATCGCCCACGCAACGTACGCGGGTTCACGCTGATCGAAATGCTGATCGTGGTGGTGCTCGTCGGCGTGCTGGCGGCCATCGCGTTGCCCAGCTATTTCCAGTATGTGCAGCGCTCGAAGATCATCGAGGCGACCACCGGCCTGTCCAACATGCGGGCAAAATTCGAGCAGTTCTTCCTCGACAACCGGACCTACGTCGGCGCCTGCGCCCAATACCAGCCGAATATCCAGGCGCAAATCAAGGCGTTCGTGTTGGCGTGCGACGCTCCCGCCGCCACCGCCACGACTTATACGTTGACGGCGACTGGCGACGCGACGAACGCGATGGACCCATCGTTCGTCTACACCGTGAACGAACAGGACGTCAAGACCTCCGCCGGGCCCTACGGCAGCAGCGGCACATGCTGGGTCACGCGCCATGACGGGAGCTGCGGCTAGTCATGCGCGCCCTGCCGCAACGCGGTTTCACGCTGATCGAGTTGATGATCGCGCTGGTGATCCTTGGCTTTCTCACCATGCTCGCCGTGCCGATGTACGGCGAGATGCTGACCAACTCGCAGATCCGCAATGCGGCCGAGAACATCCTCACCGGCATGCGCACGGCGCAGGCCGAGGCGATCCACCTCAACGCGCCCGCCAAGTTCGTGCTCTCCAACGGCACCGGCTGGAGGGTGTATGTGACCGATCCGGACACCAATGACTATGCGGTGGCGCCGTGGCGCCAGTACAACTTCAGCGAAGGTGCAAGCCGCGCGACGGTGACTACCACGGCGGGTTCCGAGGTCGTGTTCAATGGATTGGGCCAGATCGTGAAGACGGTCGACACGATTCCGCAAGTGGACATCACGGGCGCTTCAGCCAACCCGCACGTGTTGCGCATCCTGGTCGGCACCGAAACGATGGCGGCCGGAATGAAGATGTGCGACCCGGGCTACGCATCCACCGATCCCGTCGGCTGTCCGGCGCTATGAAAACCTCGTCAACCTCCCGTCGTTCGCAGCAAGGTGCATTCCTGCTGGAAGCGCTGGTCGCCATCCTCGTGTTTTCGTTCGGCGTGCTCGGCATCGTCGGCTTGCAGGCGCGGTCGCTGAAGGCGGTGGGCGATGCCCAATACCGTGGCGAAGCGGCGTTCTACGCCGAAACGCTCGCGGGTCGCATGTGGGGGCACAACCCCACCGACGTGCAGACGTATTTCGGTGCCGGCGGCGCCGGCTTCACCGCGTGGAGTGACCAGATCACGGCTGCCGGCAGCGGATTGCCGCGCGCCGCATTGAAGCCCCCGGAAGTCCATTTCACCACGCTCGATTCGGCCAACGGCCTGATGGCGCAGATCATCATCCATTGGCAGGCACCCGGCGAGGAAGCCGACAACTGCACCGACCCGGCAACCTGCTTCCACCAATACGTCACCTACGCCGTCGTCGGCGGCAACATTCCCCCGCCATGAGCCTGCAACGCCCCCGTGCCGCGCGCGAACGCGGCTTCAGCCTGATCGAGGTTATGGTCGGGATCGTCATCGCGCTGATTTCCATACTGGTGATCTACCAGGTGTTCAGCGTCGCCGAAGGCATCAAGCGCAATGTCACGGGCGCCGGCGACGCGCAGCAAAATGGACTGCTGTCGGCGTTCACGATGATGTTGCAATTCTCCGATGCCGGCGCCAATCTTGCCGTGGCGGGCGATCAACTCGATTCATGTCAGTACGTGGGCGATATCGCGGCCACGCTGCGGCCGATACCCGTGCTGATCACCGACAGCGGTTCCGACACCACGTCCGACACCTTCGTCGTCAATTACGGCGCTTCGCAGCGCGTAGTAACGCCCGTTGCATTCCAGACGGTGCCACCGACGTTCTCGTCCAACGCCGACTACGTCGTGCAAAGCCCGCTTGGATTCCAGCTCAACGACGTCGTCGTCCTGATCAGTTCCACTGGCGGCGGCGCTGGCACGGGCAAATGCACGGCGAGCCTCGTCAATGCCCCCCCGTCGGTGCCGGATGGAGATGGCTACGTGACGTTGAAGCACTCGGCTCCCGACGATGTTTCCGTTTACAACGCGAGCTCCATGCTGCTCAACCTCGGCCCTTCACCGCGGCGGATCAACTTCGACGTGGATGCCAATGGAACACTGCGCAGCCGCGAGCTCTTCCACATCGACGCCGACAACGCGACGCAGCCGTTCAGCGTGTTGAACACGCCAGTGCCGGTGTCCAACAACATCGTGCTGATGAAGGTGCAATACGGGATCGGCGATCCCGTCACCGGTTACCTGCAGAAGTGGGTCAAGGCGACCAACGACGGCGTCGAGGACTGGTCGGCCAACGCGGTGCTGACCACCAAGGACTACATCGACCTGTCGCGGATCAAGGCGGTGCGCATCGCGCTGATCGTGCGCAGCGAGTCGTACGACAAGTGCGCCTATGCAGACGTTTGCCCCGGTGCCACCACCAACACGTTCACCTATTCGCTGTTCAGCCAGTGTGACGGGGTTCCGTGCCCCGGTCCGCTGAACGGCTCGCTCGACCCCACGCCAGGCAAGGGCAACTTCCGCTACCGCGTCTACGAAACGGTGGTGCCGCTGCGCAACGCCGTGTGGAACATGCACAAGAGGGCCTGATGATGACGCCTCGGACCCCCGTTCGTTCGACACTGCGCCGTGGCGCGCAGCGCAGCAGCGTTGCCGCTTCGCAACGCGGCATCGTGCTGTTCGTGGCGCTGATCGTCATGGTGGCATTGTCGCTCGCCGGCATCGCGCTGATCCGGTCCGTGGATACCACGGCGTCGGTCACCGGCAACATCGCGTTCCGCCAGGCCGCGCTGCTGCAGGCCAACTGGGCGGTGGAGGACGCGATCGGCCATATCTACGCCAGCGATACCGTCGTCCCGGCGCAGCTGATCGATCCGACTGCCGACGCAGCCGCCAAGTTCTATCTCGCCACGTTCGATCCGACCAAGGACTCCACCAAGGCCGCACAACCGGCGCTGCCGGCCGGTGTGCCGGACGTGCTGTGGAAAAAGAGCGGCGCGTGGCCGACTGCGCTGGCGTCGGATGCGAACGGACGCAACTCGGTCAAGTACGTGATCCAGCGGATGTGCATGAGCGACCTCGCGTTGCCATCGGCGCCGGTGCCCGAAAAGTGCGAGCTGATGCAGCCCAAGCAGGCCATGGGCACGACCATCGGCGACGAAGCATTGAAGACGGGAAAGTTTCCGCTTTACCGTGTCACCGTGCGCGTCGACGGTCCAAACAATTCGCTGGCGTTCGTGCAGGCAATGATCCGCGGTTGATCGCTTCCGCGTGGGGAAAACAATGACAACGTATCGCAAGCCGTCCCGCCTCAACCGGATACTCGCGGTTTCGCTCGCGGTTTTTGTTGGCCTCGGACCCATTGCCACGCCGTCTTATGCAGCGCTGACAGCGCTCGCGGACGAGCCGATCAACGTCAAGAACTCGTCGAAGCCGAACATCGTGATGACGATCGACGATTCGACCTCGATGTTCTACGACTTCCTCCCCGACTACGTCGTCGGCACGGTAACCTACGTAAAGAACCCGGACGGTACCTTTTCCAAGACGGTGACCGACGCGTTTTGTCGCGGCGCCAACGGCGCGATGGGCACCGCGTGCGGCTACAACGACTTCCCGACGAATTCGGGCGATGGCGGGCAGTACGTCTCGCCGCAATACATATGGGAACAGCCGAGCTATCCCTACCCCAAGTACGACAAAGGCTCAACGGCCGATATCAAGGCGCCATTCGCCGCGCCGTTCACGTTCAGCAAAAGCGGCCCGGGTGCCGGCTGCAACACGGATTCCGCACCGCCGAGCTGCAGCAGTGGCGTCGATCCAGGCGCGCTGCCCGGGATCACCAACTATCCGATGTCACCCGGCGCTGCTGGCGCATCGCCGATGGCCGGCCAGCCGTACGAATACTGGTTGTTGTGGCCAGCGCCCGCGCACAACGCCGCGCTGAACCACCTTTACTACAACCCGTTGCTGACCTACGAAACACCGGCGCGTCCCGACGGTACCGCATATCCGCAAATGGATTCGTCGTACACGACCGGCTGGACCAGGGTCCCGCCAAACCCGTTCGCGGATCCCGGCAACGTACTGTCGTGCCTTGTCGACGGCACCTGCGTTGACCTGACCGCCAAGGTCATAGTCGGCCAATGGTGCGACTCCGACTGGACGCAGGGTAAAGACGACGCGGGCACACCGTTCGTCACCAATCCGGGATTCTGTCGCGCCAATGGTCTCGTGGCGGCCGCGTCCGGCGGCGCGCCTGCCGCCGATGGCGACTATAGCTATCCGTGGGCACCGCCCGGCATCAAGCCCAACGACGTGTTGTCGAAGGTCGACTGGTCGACGGTATCGATCAATCCGCCTGCCAATGCGACGGTGCTGCCAGCATGGACGACCGCGCAGGATCCGAAGAATTTCTACGAGAACGACACTGTGCTCTGGTGCGACGTCACCAGTCCTGATTGGCCACAAACCGGGCCGACACTCCCGCAGACCTGTCAGGGCCTGACGGCACAGACCTGCGATGCGAATTCGGTACCCGTGTGTGCCGGTGGCGTCGCTGGCACCTGTACCGGCAACAAAGCCGCAGGTACATGCAACAACCAGACGAAAGGCACCTGCAGTGGCGGTGCCACCAGTGGCGCATGCAGTGGGGTCACGGGGGCTTGCACGGGATACGTCGCGGGCGCGTGCGGCGGCGGCGTCACAGGTTCATGCAGCAACAAGCCGACATGCACCGGGTTTACCGCGAAGTCGTGCTCGGGGCTAGCCACCGAAGCGTGCACCGGCGCCACCGGTGCCTGCGGTGTGGCGCCAGGGCAGACCTGCACCGGCGGCACGCACACTGCCTGCGCGCCCACGGGAACCTCCTTCACCTGCAACGGCTATCAGGGACCGCAGACCTGCGACAACCACACGCCTGCGCCAGTCTGCGCGAACCAGTGGGATCCGCCGGGCTGCAATACCGACCCGAACCCGGAGGGAACGTGCGTTTATCACCCGGTGTGCAATACGCCGGCGGCCGTCTACACCTGCTCGATCAAGGGGAACTCGTGCCTCGCAGCCAACGGCACATCGGGTGACGCAAGCAAGTGCCCCGTCGTTTACGGCTCTTGCAGCGGGGGCACCAACAGCGGCGGCTCCTGCTCGAGCAACGCCAATTGCCCGGGCACCGTGAATAAGTGCAGCGTCGGTGGCGCCGCGTGCAGCACCAATAACGATTGCCCGTTCAACGCGAATTCTGGAACGTGCAACATCACCAGCACCGCATGCACCCCTGGCGGCGCAGCCTGCCCCGCCGGTCCGAAAAAGTGCGTCGCGGGCCAGCCGAGCACCACGACATGCAACGTACCCGCCGATTGCAACGTTTCGGGCCACTGCGCAGTCACGACCGGGACCACCTGCACGTCGAGTGCGACCTGCCCGACCGTACCCCTCTCTGGCGCCTGCAACTACCAGAACAATGGAGGCGTTACCAATGGGGCGTGCACGTCGGCTGCGGACTGCAAGGACAGACCGAATGTCTGCAACAATCCGGCGGGGTTGGCTTGCGCCACCGTCGCCGCTTGCACGCAGGGCACCTGCAACACGCAAAACGCGGGCGGTGGATCGGCCTGCGCGGTAAACACGGATTGCATCAATACGGGGAACCACTGCACCGCAGGCCTCGGTACCGGTGTCGCTTGCACGACTGCGCCGCAATGCAACAAGCTTGGCACCTGCAGCGCGGGATCGTCGCCGACGGGAACGTGTACTACCGCCGCCAATTGCAACGTCGCCGGCATTTGCGCCACCACGGGCATAGCCTGCACTACTGGCAGCGCAACCGATCCCACCTGCAAGAAGGCCGGCACCTGCGACAATGGCGCCGCCGGACCGTGCTACACCAGCGGCCCCAACGATGCTAACTGCGCGAAGCCCGGCACTTGTTCCAACACCGGCGCTGCCTGCAACGGCTTGGCCGGTCAATGCGGCGCGGTAGCGGGCACCTGTTCTATCGGGACCTCGCCAACGGGAACCTGCCTGGCTGGCTCCGATTGCAACGTTTCGAGCAAATGCAGCGCCAGCCGCGATAACGGCACCGCGTGCGTGACTGCAGCCACCTGCCGGCCGACGTCGGTGTGCAGCGTCGACAAGACGTCGTGTACGACCGCAGCGACTTGTGCCCAGATCGGCCACTGCTCGATCGACACGGGGCTCTCCTGCACGGCCGCCAATGCGTCAGCGGTTTGCCTCAGCAAGCCAGGTCCGCTCAATCCGTCTCTTGCGCGTTGCGACACGTCGGGAGTCAGCGGAAGCGCGCTGACCACGCTGCTTGCCGATTCGAATGGCCCGGGCAAGACATGTCGCCGCAACAACCACCTGTACGCCGACGGCGTCACCGCTGCGCGCTTCAACTACCCGAGCGGCAACTTTACGACGCCGATCAGTGGCGAGGCAGTCGCTGGACTGGGTTGCCACAAGACCGACCAGTACACGTCACTGCCACGTCACTACTGGAAAACCAGCGTCGAATGGTGCGACAAGAACATCAATACCGCCGGCGACAAGTGGCTGGGTTACGGTACACCGATGGGCGGAAGCTGCCAGGCGTTCAAGGATTCGACGCACGCCTATCCGCGCTTCTACCAGTT
>JBDTJK010000142.1:0-4983 GCA_039935875.1 Casimicrobiaceae bacterium | reverse complement strand
ATCTTTGGTCTATCCGCAAGTGCTTGCGGCCTTGCGCCGCGGACATGACGCACGCTGGCCCGATCCGGCGCTGCAGTCCGTGGAGAACCGATCGCGCGAGTTGCGCCGAGCGGTTCTCGGGCCCGTCGATGCGCAAGCCCGTCGGTATGCACTGGTATTGGCCGGAGATCCGACCAGCTTTGCATTGTGGATCGATGTCAAGCGCCTGGTGCCTTGGGACGAATGGCCACTCACGCGCACCGGACCGGTGCGCGTGACGCTCGGCTATGAAGGCGCCGTGATGGTGCTTCAACCCGGACTGGCAGCTGCGGCGCAACCTGCCGGTCTCACGCAAGGCTTCATGTTTGCGAAGCAGCTGTCGGCTGCGAGCCAGCCCTTCGAACTGCGGCTATCGCAAGCTACAGGCCCGGCAGAATGGCCCTGGGGGAGGCTGACGGCGTGGACCGTGTTCTCGGGACTTGCGACCGCGGCGATGGCTGCATGGCTGCGCGGACGGCGTGAGCGCCGGCGCGCCGAGGAACTGTTGCGCGTGGGGCAAGTCGCGCGACTCAATACGATGGGTGAACTCGCGGGTGGCATAGCGCACGAGTTGAACCAGCCACTCGCGGCGGTGCTTGCAAGTGCACAAGGTGCCCAGCGCCTGCTCGACGATGATCCGCCAGCGTTGGACACTGCACGGCAAGCAATGCAACGCGCCGCGGCGCAGGCGCGGCGCGCGGCAGATGTTGTCGCCCGGCTGCGGCGTCTGGTCGAGAAGCCAAACGTTGCACGACTACGACATCCCTTGTCCCTGGAGATAGCCTTGCGCGACGCGCTAGACCTGTTCGAACCCGAACTCCGGCGTCTTCGTATTGAGGTCATCGTGCAGGGTGCCACGCCGCTGGTACTCGCCGATCCGGTAGCGCTCGAGCAAATCGTGCACAACCTGCTTGGCAACGCGGTGCAAGCCATGGCAAACGTGTCGATCGGCCATGGCCGACTGACATTGCACCTTCATCTTGAAGACGGACAGGGAGTACTCGTCGTGCGCGACAGCGGACCAGGCATCGAACCCGAGGCACTTGTGCATGTATTCGAACCGTTTTATACGACCCGCAGCGGCGGACTGGGGTTAGGTCTCAGCCTTAGCGAGACGCTGACGCACGCGATGGAAGGCACACTTACGGTTCGCAACGCTACACCGCGTGGCACCGAGTTCCGGCTTGCCTTGCCATTAGCAGGGAAAACCGCATGACTTGCATTTCTCCATTGATCCATCTCGTCGACGACGACGATGCCGTGCGTGAGAGCATCGCCCTTTTGATTGGCACCGTCGGTCTTCGAGTCGCGCAATGGGCCCATCCACAGACATTTATCGACAGTTTTGACCGTGAGGCAATTGGCGCAATCGTGCTCGATGTGCGCATGCCTGGCTTGAGCGGACCGACCGTTATCGATTTGTTGCGTGCGCAAGGCGCCGACCAACCGGTCATCGTACTTACCGGGCACGGCACGATCGAGATGTGTCGCCGCGCATTCAAGGCGGGGGTCGTGGAGTTTCTTGAAAAGCCGGTCGATGACGAACCGCTTCTCGAGGCAATCCACAACGCCGTACGGACCCATGTGCAATCGCGCGAGCACCGTGCTGCAGATCGCGAAGCGCGCAATCGTTACGCGACGTTGTCCGGGCGCGAACGCGAGGTGCTTTCATTGGTGGTTGGCGGACTGACCAACAAGGAAATAGCGCGCGCGCTGACGCTGTCGCCACGAACGGTCGAGACACACCGCGCTCACCTGTCGGAAAAGCTCGCGGCGAATTCGCTGGCAGCCCTGATCCGACACTACGCGGCGCTCGTCGAAGAGGAAGCATCCAGGTAGTTGTACGGATGCAGCGCGGTACTCGTACGGATACGCAAGGTTTCTTCGACTTTCTATAGTTACGTAACGGTCACGCTTCGGCCGCACATCACCGCAGGAAACCTTTATGAATACCATTGCAAAACTGATCCTCCTCGCTACCGTTACGACGACGCCGCTAGCCCAGGCACAAACGCCACGGACGGAGAAAAACATGTCGTTGGAACTGGCCAACCAGATTGCTTCCGCAGCAGTCGCGGCCTGCCAGGCCAATGGCTACGCCGTCACCGCCACCGTCGTCGATCGCGCCGCCACCGTGCGTGCAGTGCAACGCGCCGACAACGCCGGGCCGCACACCCTCGGCGCCAGCCTGCAGAAGGCGTATACCTCGGCGTCAGCAAAGAACACCACGCTCGCCATCATGGAAGCGTCGCAGAAAAACCCTGCGGCGGCCAATCTCGTGAACATTCCTGGCTACCTGTTGCTGGGCGGCGGGGTTCCGGTGAAAGTCGGCAATGAGGTGATTGGTGCGGTAGGCGTGGGGGGCGCACCCGGAGGGAATCTCGACGAGCAATGTGCAATGGCAGCGCTGGACAAGGTCAAGGAATCGCTGAAATGAACATTGCACGCAACGGCTTGCTGGCGATGATGCTGGCGGCCGCGACCATGCTAGCAAGTGCACAGGTGCCGCCGACAACGGTGGAAATTTCGACATTCGATGTCCTGCACACCGCAGCGTACCGTGGTGACGTGGCGACGATCGAGCGGCTGGCTCCAGCGTCACCCGAAATCCTAGATTCGCGCGATCAACAGGGTCGCACTGCTTTGCACGTTGCCACGTTTTCGCGCCAGCGCGGTGCGATCGAGGCGTTGCTTGCGCGCGGTGCCAACCCCGGGGCATTGGAAAATGATCGCTACGACGCCGTCACCATCGCCGCCGTCGCAAATGACGCAGAAACGCTGCAACTGCTGCTGGCTTCGGGCGCGAGTGCGACGCTGGTCACCAGTCGCTACGACGGTACGGCATTGATCGCCGCCGCGCACCTGGGGCACGCTGGAGTAGTCAGGCAACTGATCGCCGCCGGCGCGCCCTTGAACCACGTCAACAACCTCCATTGGACTGCCCTGATCGAAGCCATCGTACTGGGCGATGGCGGAGCCGCCCACCAAGACTGTGTTCAGACACTTCTCGACGCCGGCGCAGATTTCCAACTTGCTGACCGTGAGGGCCGCACGCCGCTGGAGCTTGCGCGCGCACGGGGTTATGAACCGATGGTTCGTGCGTTGACCGCAGCGGGCGCGCGCTGATTCGGGAGCAGAGACAGTGGTTGAATAGCGTGTTCGCGAACTCGGCGGGGATCATGCGAAGGGGGCTGCAGAAGATCGTGAACCTTGGCACCGGCAATCCGGTGAGAACAGGTGGACGAGAACGGAGGAGATTTCGAACGCGCAGTGTTCGACTAACCGCAGAACACAGTCGCAGATAGTGAGCAGTGGCATCTGAACTACAACCTCACTTGATTGCACCAACTGTAAGACCTGTGTGCGCGCTCGTCAGCACCAGAATGCCGATGATGGCCAAGGCGGTCGCTGCGACGGTGTGTATAAGACGAACCGGTAGTTTTCGCGAGGCACGGTCGCCGAGGAATACCGCAGGAATATCTGCAAGCATCATTCCCGGTGTGGTTCCGGCGACGACCGCGAATAGGCTGTGGTACTTCGCGGTCACGCGGTACCTCGATGCGCAGCGGCCCGTCATCGGTCAGAATTGTCTTGCCGCTGCGCCCATTGCGGTGGTTGGTCGCCGCCTCGGGCTTGTCCTCGCCGACGGCATAACCCAGGTGATGGCTCATCTCGCCGCCCAAGGCGCGTTCGATCAACGCCTTCTTGAACGCCTGCGAGGTGTCTTCCACCGCCTCCGCGCTCATCGGCCCCTTCCCAACTGGTCAAGCAATTCCCGAGGTATATTCGGCACTATCCGCGCTTGCGCGAGCGCGTTGTTATTGTGCATCTTCCTTACTGGCTTTGGCATACATGCTCCGTTGTTTCGTCATGTTATGCCTCACACACAAAAATCCGGGCAGGCCCAACCCGAACGGAAAAACCGACATTGAACTCAACAGCTTTCTACACCACGTCCCGGGACACAACCCCGCGTCGCGGTATCCGCAATATTATATGATCGGCAGACAGAGATCGAGGGATTGAAGCCATGGACTCGAAACTACACTGGGAAAATGTCTATCGGACCAAGCAGCCGACCGAAGTCAGTTGGTATCGCCCGCACCTGGAGATATCGCTCCAACTGATCGAGGAAGCCGCATCGAACCGCGACGCAAACATCATTGACGTCGGCGCCGGCGAGTCGACTTTTGTCGATGATCTGCTTGTCCGTGGCTATCGCAATCTCTACGCGATGGACCTTTCGACGACCGCATTGGAAGTCGCCAAAGCGCGGCTTGGCACCGCTGCGCACAACGTCCAATGGCTGTGGGGCGACGTCCGAACGTTTGCGTTTGGCACGCAGCAATTCGACGTGTGGCACGACCGGGCGGTGTTTCATTTTCTGACGGAGGCGAAGGACCGGGCCGCTTACGTGCGGCAGGTCGCGCGCGCAATGAAGCCCGGTGGGCACGTTGTCGTCGCGGCGTTCGGCCCGCAGGGACCCGCAAAATGCAGCGGCCTGGATGTCGTTCGCTATAGCCCGGATGCGCTTCACGACGAATTCGGTGCAGCCTTTCGACTGGTGAAGCACCTCACCGAACTCCACCAGACACCGATGGGCTCGACGCAGCAATTTACCTACTGCTACTGCAGGATTTCCCCGACATTTTCGTAGCAAAACTCGGTAGGTAGCGTGACCCTCGAGCAAACCGAAACGGTGATGAGTACGGTCGTATTGCATTCACGCATTACTTGCCCGGCGTGCGGGTATGCCCAGGACGAGACCATGCCGACCGATGCGTGTCTCTGGTTCTACGAGTGCGAGGGCTGCAAGACGGTTCTCAGGCCCAGGCCTGGAGACTGCTGCGTCTTCTGTTCATACGGAACAGTCAAGTGTCCGCCTGTGCAGGAGGGACCCGGATCGTCCTGTCCATGCTGACATCGGGGTTCCCCGAATGGCGGTCATTCCAGACCGCTTAACTC
>JBDTJK010000141.1:0-3113 GCA_039935875.1 Casimicrobiaceae bacterium | reverse complement strand
GGCGGGCGCGGGTCTGGCTTGCGCAGCGTGTCGAGCAGGACGTTGAGCGCCTGGAAGTTGATCATGACCGATGCCGCTTGCGATTTCCGATGGTCAGTCCGGGCGCGCCAGCGTGCGGCGGACGGCAGGCGCATCGATGACGCTGCGCAATCGTGGCGAGGTCGGCTGCAGCGCTTCGCGCACCCGGGCGTCCTGCCGCAGCACATCACGTAGCACTGCATAGCGGCGCGCGCTCCATCCCGGATCCGGAGGCGCGCTTGCCGATGCCGTGTCGATGCGCGCGGTCAGCAGCCGGGCACAGTCGCGCGCAGCGTCAAGCGTCTCCCAGTCGGCCGCCTCGGCTGCATCCGCCATCAGCCGCGCGACATGCCGCATCGCGTCATACAACGGCGGCAGCGTCGCCGGCAAGGTTGCCTCATGCTGCATGGCGCGTCTCCTTCACTGCCTTGTTGCCGGCGATCGCGTGCCATGCCGAGCGCAGGTCGGTCAGCAGTGCCGCGACTTCGGCCAGCGCAGCCGCGTCACTGCGCAGCGACGCCACCAGCAGGCGGCGCGCCATGTAGTCGTACAGCTCGTCGAGCTGGCGCGCAATCGACTCGCCGCGCGAAAGATCCAGGCTCGAACGCAGGCCCTGTTCAATGATGCCGATCGCTCGCGAGATCGCCGAAGCCTTGGCGTTTTGCGCGCCGTTGGCGACGTGCGTGCGAGCATCGCCGATCGCCTCGATCGCCCCGTCGTAGAGCATCACGATCAGTCGGTGAGGATTCGCGGAAGTGACTCCGGTTTCCAGTCCCACATCGGCATAGGCGCGGGCAGCGCTCGCTGAGAACATCGTGAACTCCCGGGGCAGACATGACAGATACCCGTCATATCGGCAATTCGGGCGCGGACTTGAATGCGGGCGGTAAGTCGAGGCGGGGCGCAGCATGTCACGCCCCGCCGTTGATGCTGTTGGCCCTGGGCAGTGCGGCCAGCTGCTGCGTCAGGTAGTCGCTGGTGGTCTTGAGGCTCGAGATCAGCGTGTCCAGCGCCGAGTACTGTGCGTAATACGCCTGCTGGATCTGGTCGAGTCGCGCCTGAACGGTCACTTCCTGCTTGCCGACATCGGTGATCTGCGACTGCGCGCCATCGGTGGTGGCCTTGATCACGCCATCACTGCCCAGCAGTGAAGTTACCGCGTCGTTGAGGCGAGCCGCCATGCCTTCCGAGTAGCGTGCGCTGCCACGAGCGCCAAGCGCGCCATCGCTGATGATCAATGCGAAGCCGTCGGTCGCGGTACCTGCCGCGCCGGTCAACTTCTGACCCGAGCCCGCGGCTGCAAAACCGCCGATCGTGCCTGCGACGTCGATGCCGCTGACGGACGTCGGCGTAGTGCCGAACAGTGCGTCCGCCGCGTTACCGCTGAACGCAACATTGGAAGCTGAACCGTAGCGATTCGACGTGACCGCGAAAGTGCCGCTGCTGCCATCGATTGTCACGCCGACGCTGTCAGCCGTGAATTGCGTGGATGCGTTGAGCTTGCCCTGGATGGCGGCCGCGAGTGCCGCGGCACTCGAATAGATGCCGGCATTCAGCGTGATCGTCGTCGAGATGCCGTCAACGGTGGCGCTCAGCGTGTCGTTGACGCCGCTGGTGATGGTCAGTCCTGCCGGCACCGAGCCGGACAGCGTGCCATGGGTGGCCAACTGCGTGATGTTGACCGCGTAGTTGCCCTGCTGGGTGTTGGCCGTCGTTGCAGAAACCGTGACCAGCGAATCGGAAGCGGTGCCAGCGGCGGCGAACAGTTGCGCCACGGCAGTGCTGTCGGTGTTGAGCGCGGTCTGCAACACGGTGCCGTCGAGCTTCAATGTGCCATCCGCCTGGAACGACACGCCGATCTGGGACAGCGTGTCGTAACGCCCGCCGTTGCCCAGCGAACCACCGATCAGCGTGCGCAACTGGTTCTGGATCAGGCGCACCGTCGAATCACCCGTCAGCACCGAGGCCGTCTTCGTCGATGCGTCGTACTTGGTCAGCGCGGTAAGCGTGGACACAACGCCGTTGTACGCCGCCACGAAACTTGCCACCGACGTCGATACACCGCCAGTATTGGCGCTGACGGTCAACGACGTTGGTGCTGCTGTCGTGCTTTTCAGCGTCAGCGATACGCCGGGTATCACGTCGCTGATCGTATTGGTGGGGCGCGTGATCGCAAGCCCATCGATCGTCAGCGCGGCATCCTGCGCGGCTTGCGTCTGCATCATGTTGCGTCCGGCGCCGGCAGCCGCTGCCGGATCGTAGGCGAGCTGCGACAGGCCACTGGCATCGGTCGCCGTGCCATCGTCGTCGCCGGCGCTGATCTGCACGCTCGAGGCGGCACCGGTCTTGGCCGATGTCAGCACCAGGCGCTGGCCATTGGCCGAGCCGTCGTTGACGATCGTCGCCGTCATGCCCACCTGTGCCGCGTTGATCGCGTCGCGGATGCCCGCCAGCGAGTTCTGCGAGGCGCCGATTGTCACGTTCTGCGCCGGCTGCGTGCTGTCGGCAGTGAACACCGAGCCAACGGTGGTGCCGAATGTGAACGTCAGCGTGCCCGTGCCGACCGCGGTCCCGGTGCTGGCGAAGCCATTGGATGCGATCTTCTGCGCCTGCGCAAGCGCGGTCACGTTCAGCGCGTAGCTGCCCGCAGTCGCAGTGCCGGCGATCGAAGCCGCAGCGGCCGAACTGTCGCCCAGGGACGCCGCAAGCGTCTGGAATCCGGCCATCGTGGTCATGCCGGTGAACGCGTTCTGGAACGACGCGAGAGCACTCTTCACCGAGCCGAACGCGGAAATCCGCGTCTGCAGCGAGGTTTGCTTCGTCTGCAGGTCGGTCAGCGGCTTCTGCTCGATCGCCATCAATTGCGTGACGATGGAATTGACGTCGAGCCCGGAACCGAGTCCCGGAGAGGAGATCGCTCCTGCGCCAGTCGTGCTGGTGGTGGTCGTGGCCATGGTGGAGACTGCCTTTCCTAAGCGTGCTTCTCGATCAGCAATCCCTGCACCCGGTCGAGTGCCGCGGCGATGCGCAGCATCTCCGCGGAGGGAATCTGCCTCAATACTTCGTTGTCACTGGTGTCGATCAGGCGCGTGACG
>JBDTJK010000140.1:0-16556 GCA_039935875.1 Casimicrobiaceae bacterium | reverse complement strand
ACCTACTTCGATCCGAAGCGGGTCGTCGGCTTCCCTCAGCTATCGCTGGCATCGGGTGCGATCAAGGGATGGGACCGGCGCAACCAGTTCTATTTCCACCTGCTGCACGCGCTCCGGCAGCTTGGCGAACGCCTTGTCGAGGTCGAAGCCGAGGAACTTGGCGAGGCTCTGCAACAGATGGAAATAGAATTGATTGCGCCGGTCCCATCCCTTGATCGCACCCGATGCCAGCGATAGCTGCGGAAAGGCGACGACCCGCTTCGGATCGAAGTAGGTGATGGCACCGAGACCGTCGCAGCGCGGGCATGCGCCAGCCGGGTTGTTGAACGAGAACAGGCGCGGCTCGAGCTCGGCCAGCGAATAGTTGCAGACGGGGCACGCGAACTTGGCCGAATACAGGTGCTCCTGCAGCGTGTCCATCTCGACGACAACCGCGCGGCCGTCGCCGTGGCGCAGCGCCGTCTCGAACGACTCGGCGAGACGCTGCTTAAACTCGGCGCCGACCTTCAGGCGGTCGACGACAACCTCGATCGTGTGCTTGGTGTTCTTGGTCAGCTTCGGCGCCTGGTCGATCTCGTAGACCTTGCCGTCGACGCGCACGCGCACGAAACCCTGCGCGCGCAATTCGATCAGCAGCTCCACGTGCTCGCCCTTGCGGTTGACGACGATCGGCGCCAGGATCATCAGCTTGGTGTCGATTGGCATCGCAAGCGTGGTGTCGACCATCTGCGAAATGGTCATCGCCGTCAGCTTCTGCTGCGGATGATCGGGGCAGTACGGCTCGCCGACGCGGGCGTACAAAAGACGCAGGTAGTCGTGGATCTCGGTGACGGTGCCGACCGTCGAGCGCGGATTGTGCGACGTCGCCTTCTGCTCGATCGAGATCGCCGGAGACAGGCCCTCGATCAGGTCGACATCCGGCTTTTCCATCAGCTGCAGGAACTGCCGCGCATAGGCCGACAGCGATTCGACGTAGCGGCGCTGGCCCTCGGCGTAAAGCGTGTCGAACGCCAGCGAGCTCTTGCCGGATCCGGACAGCCCGGTGATGACGATCAGCTGGTGCCGTGGCAGGTCCAGGTTGATGTTCTTGAGATTGTGCGTGCGTGCGCCGCGGATGCGTATGGAGTCCATGAATCCTGCAGAATCGGCCTGTTTCACGTCACCGGCGGCGTTGCCACCAGCGCGGTCGAGAGCCTCGGCCTTTGGTCTTAAAGGCAAAGAGGCGAACCTGATACTATACTTTCTTTCGAACGTCCGTTCACTCGCAGCCCTTCGCGCCGCGTTAAACGGACCCTTCCGCCGGAGATTCGAGTCATGGCATCGGTCAACAAAGTGATCCTGTTGGGCAACCTCGGCCGCGACCCCGAAACCCGCTATACGACGGGCGGCGATGCGGTCACCAACCTGCGCATCGCCACTTCCGAACAGTGGAAGGACAAGGCGGGTGAAAAGCAGGAGCGCACCGAATGGCACAGCGTCGTGCTGTTCGGCCGCCAGGCTGAAGTGGCTGGCGAATACCTGAAGAAGGGCCGATCCGTCTATATTGAGGGCCGATTGCAGACCCGCAAGTACACGGACAAGGAAGGCGTCGAAAAGTACTCGACCGAAGTCGTGGCCGACCGCATGCAGCTGATCGGTGGCGCGCGTGAAGGCGGCGCCAGCGGCGGCGATACCGACTTCGCCAGCGCACCACCCAGCGGCGGTGGCAGCGGTGGCGCATCGCGTCGCGACAGCGGCGGTGGTGGAAATGTCGGCGGTGGCAGCCGGCCGGCGGCTGGCGGTGGCGCCAGCAAGAAGGGCGTCGACGACTTCGACGACGACATTCCGTTCTAGGACGCGTCCAACCGCTCCGCCACTCCCCCGCAAGCGCAAGCCGAAACGGCACCATTCCCGCGAAAGCGGGAACCCTTGCCGCCGTCATTCCCGCGAAAGCGGGAACCGGGTGGCGTTCGCACCCAAGACGCTGGATTCCCACTTTCGCGGGAGCGACGGCCGGTAAGGCAGCATCCCAGCGCCGTAACGTCCATCGATCCGACGAAGCTACGACTCCATCCCGCCGTCATTCCTGCGAGCGTGCCGATGCCGTCCAGTTGCCGCGACGCCGCGGCGCGCGAACGCGCAATCGTGTCGGCATCGACCACCGGATCGACATCCTCATAGATCGCGGTCACGATTCCCGTCATCGCCGGCAGCGTGCGATGCAACCACCGATCGCACGCTGCCGGCGTCTGCGCGACCGTTGCGCCACGCGCTCATGCGTCCGCAAGCGCAGCGGCAGTCGTCGCATCTGGGGCGAGTGCCACGTCGATGACGCCACCGCCAAGGCAGACGTCGCCGTCGTAGGCGACCAGATACTGGCCTGGCGTCGGCGCCCATTGCGGTGCATCGAAGCGAGCATGCAACGTCGCGCCGTGCAGCGACAGCGTGCAATTCGCATCGGGCATGCGGTAGCGCGTCTTGGCGGCGAGCGTCGCGGGCAACGTGGGTTGCGCGCCTGCAATCCAATGCAGGTTGGACGCATCGACGTCACGCCTGTACAGCAGCGGATGGTCGTGACCCTGGACGGCGATCAACCGGTTGCGCGCCATGTCCTTGCCGGCGACGAACCACGCGCCATCCTGCGCAGCCTTGACGCCCCCAATGCCGAGTCCCTGGCGCTGCCCCAGCGTGTAGTACGCGAGACCGACGTGTTCGCCGACTACCTGGCCGTCCGGCGTGACGATCGGTCCCGGCTTGCGTTGCAGGTAGCGCGCGAGGAAATCGCGAAACGGCCGCTCGCCGATGAAACAGATGCCCGTCGAATCCTTTTTTGCGTAGGTGGGAATGTTCTCGCGCCGTGCCAGCGCGCGCACGTCGCGCTTGTGCATGTCGCCCAGCGGGAACATCACCGGCGCCAGCTGCGCCTGCGACAGCCGGTGCAGGAAGTAGCTCTGGTCCTTGCTTCGATCGGCCGCCTTCAGCAACTGCACGCCGCCATCGTGCACCCGTGTTTTCGCGTAATGACCGGTGGCGATGCAGTCGGCCCCGCGCTCGAGCGCATGCGCGAGAAACGCATGGAACTTGATCTCGCTGTTGCACAGCACGTCAGGATTGGGCGTGCGCCCCGCTTCGTATTCAATGAGGAATTGCGCGAACACCCGCTCGCGGTACTCACGCGCGAAGTTGACCGCCTCGAGCTCGATGCCGATCACATCCGCCGCCGCGGCGGCATCGACCAGGTCGACGCGCGACGTGCAGTAATCGTCGCTGTCGTCATCCTCCCAGTTCTTCATGAATACGCCAACGACGTCGTGGCCCTGTTGCTTCAGCAGCCACGCGGCGACCGACGAATCGACGCCGCCTGACATGCCGACGACCACGCGCGCGCGACGGGCGGTCATGCGCTGCTCGCCACTTGCGCGATGGCGTCCATCGGCAGCCTGCGCCCGGCGACATAGTCGTCGATGCAGCGCATCACCAGGGGACTGCGATGGCGCGCGGCCTGTGCGCGAATTTCGGCTTCGGTCATCCACAGCGCACGCACGATCCCGGTGTCAAGTGGTCGCGCACCGTCGTGCTCGCGCGCGAGTGCGGCAAACGCGAAACGCAGGTAGGCCTTTTCGCTGTCCGGCGGCCGCCACAGGTAGATGCCGATCAGGTGCGTGACGTCGACGCGCCACGCGCTTTCCTCGAGCGTCTCGCGAACAGCACCCTCGGCCGGCGTCTCACCCGATTCCAGATGACCGGCCGGCTGGTTGAGCCGCAGGCCGGCGCGTGTTTGCTCCTCCACCAGCAGATACGCGCCATCGCGTGCGACGACGGTCGCCACGCTGATAGCAGGTCGCAGGGAGGGCACGGACGTGATCATGGCTCAAAAGAAAAAGGCAGGGCACCGCCCTGCCTTTGTTGCCGGCGAACGTCGCCTCAGTTACGGCTTCGACGCCTTCTGCATGGCCGATTCGGCAGCCGGCGTACCCATCGACGGGGCCTTCAACCTCGTCGGGCTCACGGCCTTCGACTCGGCAGTGTTGGCTGCGCCTTGCGCGGCAGTCGTGGCGCCGGTGTGCGTGGTCGAGCCCGCTTCCGTGGTGGCAGCCACTTGGGCTTGCTTCTGTTTCTTGGTCAACTTCTTGGCCTTGTGCTTCTTGCTGTTGCTGACGTTCTTGGCCGCCTCCGCGGCCTGCATGCCGGCCGTCGGCTTGGCGGCTTCCGTCATTTTCTGGACTTCCTGCTGTTTCATCTGATTGGTCGTGGGCGGCGTCTGCGCGCCTGCGATGGCGGCGAACGTGCCGGCGACGAGTGCAACGATTAACTTGTTCATTGAAGTATTTCCTGGTGGATAAAAGGGTGTGCCGCTTCGTCCGGCGCCGTGCAAGCCGCCGGGCGTAATTGTTTTGCCGGAGTTGCCAGTCACCCGCGAACTTTCCGCTGGAAGAGGCCAATCGAGCAATGGAAGGTTACACTAAAACAATGACTTGCGCAAGACAAAACGGAGCCTTTGCGCATGCGCCCGATTTATTTTGCAACAGCCGGTTTGATCGGGAGCGGGTGGGCGACTGGCGACTTGGCCGCATCTGCCGGCGATGCGCCAGCGGCGGCCGCGGCCTTCCTGGCGTTCTTCGCCTTCGCCTTCACTTTCGGAGAATCCTCCCCTTTGGCGTGCATTTCGGCACGCATTGCGGCATCGGCCTTAACCTGCTGGGCGTGTTCCGCCTTCATCTTGGCCTTCGCCTGCGCGAACGTATGCTCGGGTACGGTGGCGGACTTGGTGGTGGTTGCTTGGGCGGCAGGCGCGGCCGCCGCGGGGGCCGTTGCGCCCGGCGTCGTGCCCTGCGCGAATGCGGTGGCGGCAAATGCCGTGGCAATCAAGGCTGCGAGGATCTTGCTCATTCGAATCGGTTCCTTGGCTTGGGAAGGGGCAGGCACCTGATCGCGGCGCCTGTGGCCATTAACGCGAGCTGCGCTTGCGACGTTGACAATTTGCCGCGCACACGACCTCGCGCCGGCGGTTTCGGGTCGATCACCGGGTCGGGGTCTCGCGTGCCATCCACTCGCGCACCAGCACGACGCTGACCGGGCGCCTGGTCGACAGCGAATGGCGATCGACCGCCACAAGCGCCGCCATCAGCGAGCGCATGTCGCGCCGGCCGTGCGCCAGCATGTACGCGATAACGTCGTCGCCGAGCACCAGGCCGCGCTGGCGTGCGTGCGCGGCCAATGCGGCCGGCTTGGCGGCGTCGTCGAGCGCACGCACTTCGAACGTCAGCCCCCAACCGAGCCGCGTGCGCAGGTCATCGCGCAGCCGCCCTTGCGCCGCCGGGCCGCGCGACGCGCTGACCCACTGTCCACCACGTTCGCGCAGCGCATTGAACAGCGTGAAGAGGCGAGCCTGCGCGGCGACATCCGCGCGGTCGATATTGTCGATCGCCAAGCAGTCGACATCAGTCGCGTCGGCTTGCTGCGCAGGCTCGGACAGGTAGCGAGCGCTGCGGCCCGCTGATGCGGCCTCTGCAACGAACGCTCGCAGCAGGTGCGACTTGCCGCCGCCTTCGACTCCCCACAGCGCGATCGCGTCAGAGCCAGCGCCAGCGCGCGCCGCGCGCTTGAGCGCAGCAACCGCCTCGGCGTTGCCCACCGCGACGAAATTGGCGAACGTCGGCGGCTCCTCCTCCACCAGCGCAAACACCAGCTGCTCGGCCAACGGCGTCAATCCTTGCGGTAGATCGGACTCGCGACGTACGCGCCGCGCAGCTCGCGCAATCCAACCAGCAGTGTCGCGGACACCGGCAGCGCCAGCAGCACGCCTGCGAAGCCGAACAGCGTACCAAATGCGAGCAGTGCGAAGATGACGGCTAGCGGATGCAGGCCGATGCGGTCACCGACGAGATAGGGCACCAGCACGTAGTTTTCGAGCAGCTGGCCCACGCCATAGACGGCCGCCACTGCCAGGAACGCCGGCCATCCGCTCCATTGCAACAGCGCAGTGATCATGCCCAGGGTCAGGCCCAGGCCGAAGCCGACGTAGGGAATGAACACCAGCAGGCCGGTGAGGATGCCGATCGGCAGCGCGTGCGCGAGGCCGACGACGCTCAACGCGATGGAATAGTACAAAGCCAGCACGACCATCACCGACAGCTGTCCATGCAAAAATTCTGCCAGCACGTTGTCGATCTCGCGCGCCACGACGACGGTGCGCTCGTCCCAGCGGCGCGGCACCAGTTCGAGCACTCGCTCGAGGATCAGGTCCCAGTCGCGCAGCAGGTAGAACATCACCACCGGTATCAGTGCAGCGTTGACCAACAGCGTGACGACGATCAGGCCGCCGGTCTTGACGCCGGACAGCACGCGCAACGACATCGCGCGCACATCGTCGGTATTGTTGGCGATGTAGTCGCGCACCGACTGCGCGTCGAACGCCAGCGTGATGCCGAGATGCTGCTCGACCCACGGCGTCAACTGCGCCATCGCGGTGGCGAACAGTTCGGGCAGCTTGTGGCTTGCCGACGTGGCTTCGGCCTGTACCAGCGGGATCAGCACGACGAACAGCGCACTCAGCACTATCGCGAAAATGACGATTACCAGCAGCGCGCCTGCGCTGCGTGGAATGCGCCGCCGTTGCAGCCGCTCGACCAGCGGCAATCCGAGATAGGCGAATATCGCGCCGACCAGGAACGGCGTCAGCACCGGTCCGAGCCAATGCACGGCCAGCAACAGGACCAGCGCGGCGCCGGCGATCCACAGGTAGTGGCGCCATGCGATTTCGGCTGGCGGCGGCGGCGCCGGCGTGGTGGCGCCGATCTGCTCGAGCCTTGCGCGTTCTTCAGGAGGGCGTGGGTCGCTCATTTCCGGTAAAATTCGCCCGCCGTTCGATTGATGCGGGCGCCGCACTTTACCGCGTCGCGCGCAGTTTCCCAACTCCCCCCGCTTCCCATGCCCGCCAACCCGCCCGTTTCGCTGTCCTATCGCGACGCCGGTGTCGACATCGACGCCGGCGACGCTCTCGTCGAGCGTATCAAGCCATTCGCCCGGCGCACGATGCGCCCCGAGGTGCTGGCTGGCATCGGCGGCTTCGGCGGCCTGGTCGAAATCGGCAAGCGCTTCCGTGAGCCGGTGCTGGTGGCCGGCACCGACGGGGTGGGCACCAAGCTCAAGCTGGCGTTCACCCTCGACCGTCACGACAGCGTAGGCATCGACCTGGTGGCGATGAGCGTCAACGACATCCTGGTACAGGGCGCGGAACCGCTGTTCTTCCTTGACTATTTCGCCTGTGGCAAGCTCGACGTCGACGTTGCGGCGGATGTGATCAAGGGCGTTGCGCAGGGCTGCGAACAGGCGGGCTGCGCGCTGATCGGCGGCGAAACGGCCGAGATGCCTGGCATGTACGCCGACGGCGAATACGATCTCGCAGGATTCGCCGTGGGGGTCGTCGAGAAGAGCGCGATCATCGACGGCCGCGACATCGTCGCCGGCGACGCCGTCATCGGCCTCGCATCCAGCGGCGTGCACTCCAACGGCTTTTCGCTGGTGCGCAGGATAGTCGAGGCAAGTAGCGCCCGCTACGACGAGCCTCTGGGTGCGACGACCCTTGGTGACGCGCTGCTGGCGCCCACGCGCATCTACGTGAAGCCGATGCTCGCGCTGATGAAGGTGATGCCCGTCAAGGGCATGGCGCACATCACCGGCGGCGGCATTGTCGACAACGTGCCGCGGATGCTGCCGGCGAACGTCGCCGCGCGGGTCGACGGCAGCAGCTGGCAGCGACCGGCGATCTTCGACTGGCTGCAACGACGCGGCAATGTCGCCGATGCGGAAATGCATCGCGTGTTCAACTGCGGCATCGGCATGGCGGTGGTGGTCGCGTCCGCCGACGCCGCAGCCGCGCTGGAATTCCTCGGCGCGCAGGGCGAACGTGCGATGCGCATCGGCTCGATCGTGCCGCGCGACAGCGGTGCGGCCGCGACGGTAGTGGTCTGAGCCAGGTGGCGGTCGTGCCGGCACCCCGCGCGCGCGACGCCATCGCGCGCATCACTGTCGTCATCTCCGGGCGCGGCTCGAACCTTGGCGCGCTGCTCGATTGCGAGTCGCGTGGCGAACTCGCCGGCGCGATCACCCATGTCATCAGCAACCGCCCCGACGCCGGCGGACTCGCGCTGGCGCGCGAGCACGGCGTCGCCACCAGCGTCGTCGACCACAAGGCATTCGCGTCCCGCGAAACGTTCGATAAAGCGCTGGCCGCCGAAATCGACCGCGGCGAGCCCGACCTCGTGGTACTGGCCGGCTTCATGCGCGTGCTCGGCGCCGATTTTGTCCGCCATTACACGGGACGCATGATCAACATCCATCCTTCGCTGCTGCCCGCGTACGCCGGCTTGCACACGCATCGGCGCGCCCTCGCCGATCGCGTAGCACGCCACGGCTGCAGCGTGCATTTCGTAACGCCGGACGTCGATGGCGGCCCGCTGATCCTGCAGGGCGCAGTCGACGTGCACGCGAGCGACGACGAAACCACGCTCGCCGCGCGCGTGCTGGCAGTGGAGCACCGGATCCTGCCGCAGGCCGTCAATCTGGTTTGCGACGAGCGTTTGCGCATTGTCGATGGGCGTGTCGAAACACTGGCAACGACGCAATAACACCCCGCACCCGGTTGCATTTGCGTTAGGTGGCACCCAAATGCGGCTACATTGGACGGCTGGTAATCCGGCAGCCCTGGACCCGATGGAATCGCTCGCACAATCATCGTCACTGGCCGTCCGCTGGCCCACGGCAACGCGCACGTATCGCGTGCTGGCCGTCGCGCTGGGGATTTCGCTGGCGATTCACCTCGCCTTCACCGAGTGGCCGATCGCGTTGCCGGACGATCCGGACGACATCCCGTTGACCGCGACGCTCACCGAACTGCCCCCGCCCGCGCCCCCGTTGCCCGTGCCGCAGCCAGCGCGCAAGGCAGTACCGCGTGCATCGCGCGTGTCCGCCAACCGAACCGTGTCGAATGCCGTATCTCGCAGTGACGCTGCGCTCGTGCCAGAGGCCGACGCGGCCACGACTGCGGCACCCCCTGCCGCGCCGACGCGCGAGGCCGCGGCACCGGCACCGGCGGCGCTGACCGAAGCGGTGGATGCGCCGCCGCCGCTGCCGGAAAGTGCAAAGTCATTGCCGCCGCGCGTCGACCTTGCCTACAAGCTGTACCTTGGCTCGCACGGCTTCCTGATCGGCGATGCAACGTATCGCTTCGAGCACTCGGGCAATCGCTACCGGATCTACACGGTAGGCAAGGCCAAAGGGCTCGCGGCGCTGCTGATCCGCGGTGAAGGCCGCCTCGAAAGCCGCGGCCTCATCACCGCCGACGGCTTGCAGCCTTACGAATTCACATTCGAGCGCAGCGACACAGGCAAGCGCGAGGAAGCGAAGTTCGACTGGGAAGCCGGCATCGTCACGCTGAGCGAGCAGAAGACCGCGTCGATTGACACGCCGATGTTCGACGCGCTGTCGTTGATGTGGCAATACTATTTCACGCCACCTGACGAGTCGAAGGTCGCGTTCACGCTGGCTACCACGCGACGCGTCACCCGCTATACCGTCACTCACGAGGGCAACGAGACGATCACGTGGGGGAAGGGCACGATTGACACCGAACGCTGGCACCGGCGCAGCGACGACGGCAACAACGACTCGTACGCGTGGCTGGCGCCCAGCCTGCGCTACCTGCCGGTAAAGATGCGGCTCGCCAACACTCGCGGGAGCGTGGAGGTGGTTCTGGACGCGATCCGCGTCGATCCGTCGCAAAGGCGTGGCACCGATACGTGGGCGCCCGATATCACTGGAGGCACCGACAACCTCACGCCGCCGCCGCCGGCCCCGGGTGTCGCGCCACCGCCAACCGAGTTCGCGCCGGGCGCGACGTTTCCGACCAGCACGGGGTCCTGATGGCGCAAGCGCGCAATCGCCTTCACGCCAACCAGATCGCGGGGCTCGCTGCCGCCATCGCCGAAGTGGGCACACTGCAATTCCCGGCCGACGCGATGCTGCACCACTACTTCCGCGCGCACCGCGAAATGGGCCAGCAGGATCGCGCATTCGTCAGCGAAGGTGTGTTCGCGTACCTGCGGCGCAGGCGCTCGCTGCAGGTGCTCGCGCAATCGGACGATCCGCGCAAGCTCGCGCTGGCGCTGTTGGTGCGCGATTTCCACGTGTCGGTGCGCGATGTCGAGCCGCTGATCAACAATCCGGAGGCTGGATGGCTCGCGGCGTTCAAGTCGCGTGTCCACGAAACGCTGGAACCTGCGGTCGCCGCGGACGTTCCCGACTGGTTGTGGGACCGACTCGGCGCCGCTTACGGCGACGCGCAGCGCGCTGCGTACGTGCTCGCGTGGCAGTCGCCGGCGCCACTCGATTTGCGCGTCAATCCCGCCAAGATCTCGCGCGACGATGCACTCGCCCACCTGCGCACGCACGACTTCGACGCGACGCCGACGCCCTACTCGCCGCTGGGCATCCGCGTCGAGGGGCGACCACCGCTGACGCGCGAGCCGCTGTTCGAAGATGGGAGCCTCGAGATCCAGGACGAAGGCAGCCAGCTCATCGGCTACGCGATGGCGCCGCGCCGAGGCGAGATGGTGGCCGATTTCTGCGCAGGCGCGGGCGGCAAGACGCTGCTGCTCGGCGCACTGATGCGCAGCAGCGGCCGCCTGTATGCGTTCGATGTAGTCGACAAACGCCTGGCGAACCTGAAGCCACGACTCGCGCGCTCGGGGTTGTCCAACGTGCATCCGCAATTGCTGACGTCCGAGCGCGATCCGCGCGTCAAGCGCCTCGCCGGCAAGCTCGACCGCGTGCTGGTCGATGCGCCGTGCACCGGCTTCGGCACGCTGCGGCGCAATCCGGATCTCAAGTGGCGGCAGACCGAACACGATCTCGCCGAGCTCGTCGTCAAGCAGGCAGCGATCCTCGCCTCCGCGGCGACGCTGGTGAAACCCGGTGGCCGCCTCGTCTATGCGACGTGCAGCGTGCTGCCCGACGAGAACGATGCGATCGTTGACGCGTTCCTCGCCGCGCATCCGCAGTTTCGCAATGGCGACGTCGCCGCCGAATTCGTGCGCGCGAAGATCGCGCTCGACACGGGCCCGCGGCTGCGCGTGTCGCCACAGCAACATGGCTGCGACGGATTCTTCGGTGCGATCCTGGAGCGCAGCGCGTAGCGCCCGCTAGATTCCGGATGAATCGCGCGTCGCCGATGCTGGAGGAAACGCGCGCCACCGTTGCTGGATGAAACGCGCGTCGCCGATGCTAGACTTTGCGCGATGGCCTCACGCCTTTTGTGGCAATGATCGAACGCATCGACTGGTCGCAGATCGAGCGCGCCAGCTCGACGTCGCGTGGCTGGACGCAGCTCGGCATCATCGTCATCTGCATCGGCGTGGCGTGGCTCGTCGACCAGCGCGCCTGGCGCGCGCGCGCTGACAAGACACGCAAGCACCACCTCGCCGCCTCGTTCGCGCGGGTGGTGTTCCCGTTGACTGCGGCGGTGCTGATCGCGGTCGCGCGTGCAGTGATGCGCCGCGACGGCCCCACGTTCTTCCTGGATGTCGCACTGCCGCTGATGCTGGCGCTGGTCGCGGTGCGCGTCGTCGTGTATGCACTGCGCCGGCTTTTCCGCAACGCGGCGTGGCTCAAGACTTCCGAGCGTACCGTCGCGTTCACCATCTGGGGCCTGCTGATCCTGCACTACGTCGGCGTGCTGCCGCAGATCGTCAGGGAGCTCGATGAGATCGACATTCCGATCGGCAAGACCGGCATCTCGCTGCTGACGTTCTTCAAGAGCGGACTGGTGGTGATCGCCACGCTGGTCGTCACGCTGTGGATCTCCGCCGGCGTCGAGCAGCGCGTGATGAACGCCCATTTCGACGTCAACCTGCGCGTCGTGCTGGTGAAGCTGATGCGCGCGATGCTGCTGACGGTGGGCGTGCTGGTCGCGCTCGAATGGGTTGGCTTCGACATCCGCCTGCTCAGCGTGTTCGGCGGCGCGCTGGGCGTCGGCATCGGTCTCGGACTGCAGAAGCTCGCCTCCAACTACGTGTCGGGATTCGCGATCCTGTTCGACCGCTCGATCCGCATGGGCGACATCGTCACCGTGTCCGGCGTCAACGGCATCGTCACGCGGCTGACGGCGCGCTACGTCGTCGTGCGCGCCCTCGACGGCTCCGAAAGTATCGTCCCCAACGAGATGATGGTCACCAACATCGTGCTGCGCCATCCGCCGGCCGGCGAAGTGCGGCTCGCGTTGCAAGTGCAGGTAGCGCCGGATACCGACGTGCCACGCGCACTGGCGCTGATGGAACAGGCGGCCGTCGCCGATGCGCGGGTCAGGACCATCGCCAATGCGCCGAAGGCGCTGTTGCGCGGCTTCGGCGACTACGGCGTGCTGCTCGAGCTTGGAATCTGGGTCGATAGCGCGAACACGGTGAGGGTTGATGGCGACCGGATCCGCAGCGCGGTCAACCAGGCGATGCTGGCGGCCTTCCGCGACAATGGCATCGAACTTGCACGTCCGTCACTGATGGCGGCCGTTCCGGTCGCTTGATTGAGGTATGAATTGCCCGCATGTCTGGGCTGTGCGGGTTAGGCTTATTCGGCCCCACGGGGTAAAATGCGCGAGGCGTTAGCCATTACGCGCGCGACGTTCTCATAAATCACTGAAAAAAATCACTGAAAAATCAATGTCTAACGACTTGCTCTCCTTTCTTGCCCACGGTGTTTCACCCCTCCCATGGTGGGGCTATGTAGTAGTCATGCTGGTGCTGACCCACATCACCATCGCCGCGGTAACGATCTACCTGCATCGCAGCCAGTCGCATCGCGCGCTGGAAGTGCATCCGCTGGTGTCCCATTTCTTCCGCTTCTGGCTGTGGCTGACGACCGGCATGGTGACGAAGGAATGGGTAGCCATCCATCGCAAGCACCACGCAAAGGTCGAGACGACCGACGATCCGCACAGCCCGGTCGCGCATGGAATCGACATGGTGTTCTGGCAGGGCTCCGAGCTTTATCGCGCTGAAGCCAAGAACCTGGAAACGCTGGACAAGTACGGTCACGGCACGCCCGATGACTGGATCGAGCGCAATCTCTACACGCCATTTTCATGGCAGGGCGTCGGGCTGATGCTGATGATCGATTTCGTGCTGTTCGGCGCGATGGGCGCCACCGTGTGGGCGGTGCAGATGCTGTGGATCCCGGTGACGGCTGCCGGCATCATCAACGGCATTGGCCACTACTGGGGCTACCGCAGCTTCGCCTGCGCCGACGCATCCAAGAACATCGTGCCGTGGGGCATCATCATCGGCGGCGAAGAGCTGCACAACAACCACCATGCCTACGCGACGTCGGCCAAGCTGTCGTCTCGCTGGTACGAATTCGACATCGGCTGGATGTACATCCGCATGCTCGAAACCGTTGGTCTCGCCAAAGTGCGCAAGGTTGCGCCGAAGCTCGTCACCACGCACGTGAAATCGGCGCCCGACCTGGCCACGCTGCAGGCCGTGATCACCCATCGCTACCACGTCGCAACCGCGTACGCGCGGACGCTGAAGGCCGCGTGCGCCACCGAGCTGGCCGCGCTGCGCGCAGGCTCGCCAAAGGGCATCGACGTTGCCGCAGTGCCGAGCGTGGGCCGCGTCAAGCGCTGGTTGACGACCGATCCTGCCGGACGGTCGTCGCTCGATCGAGAACACATGGAAACCACGGTAGCCCGCAGCCAGAAGCTGGCCAAGATCGTCGCCATGCGCGACGAGCTGGCGGCATTGTGGGAGCGCTCCACCGAATCGTCCGAACAGCTGCTCGTGCGCCTGCAGGACTGGTGCCACCGCGCCGAGTCCTCAGGCATTGCGCCGCTCGCGCAGTTCTCGCTGCAATTGCGTCGCTACAGCTGATTTACAGCGCGTACGTACACTGGCGCGACTTCAAAAAGGCCCGCATCGTGCGGGCCTTTTTGTTTGCCGCTGTCGCACATCCGTCCGCATGCCACCCTATTCGAGCCCACGAACCGGAAGCCCATGAACAATCGAATCGTTGAACCTTATCGCGGTTACCAGCTGGTGGCGGCCGAAAAAGGCCTGAAGTATGTCGGCAAGGCGTGGAAGGATGAAGCGATCGTGCTGCAAGCCGACGGCGGCAGCATCGACGAAGTCCTCGTGCAACTGCGCAGCGGCACCGACAAGCTGCTCGCCGATCGCGCCGCAACGGCGACACCGCCCAGCGACGCCGACTATGTGGCTGCGTTCAAGCGCATCCTGCCTACGCTGTCCGACGGCCACCTGGCGATGCTGAAGGCGCACCACCGTGCACGCGACAGGAGTCTGACGGCGACGCAGCTCGCGGCCGCCGCCAAGTATTCCAGTTACCGCGCGGTCAACCTGCAATACGGCGAAGTCGGCAAGCGGCTGTGGGAACAATTGCCGACACAGCTTCCACGCGACAGCGAAGACCGGCTGATCTTCACTTTCGCGCTGTGCGACGAATCGGATCGCTCGGTGCCGGAGGATCAATGGGTCTGGGTCATGCGTCCTGAAGTCGCCGCGGCGGTCAAGCAGCTGGGATTGCATAACTGACAGGCGCACGCGAACGCCCTCGTGGTGCTGCGCGTTCGTCGCATCGCGTGCGCGTGACGCCCTTGATCGGGTAGGGGACCGGGTTAGCACCAGGCAAGTCGGCAGACCTCCCAGAGTAAGACGCGTGACATTCACGCTTATGCCTGTCGGATCTACGTCGCAGCGTTCTGTGCAAGTACTGGGCTTTGACGATATTGGCGGTCTCACCCCGCTACACCGTCTCTCTCCGCTTCCTGTTCGTCAGGCCAGCGCTTTGCCTTCAGCTTCCTTCAGATTCCGAATCGCTCCGGACACCCTTGCCGTTCGGCTAGCACTTCCCCTTACCAGGTGTGTAGAGGACTTTCATCTCCAAGTCATCCAACTCGCCACCACAGCGAGTCAAGCAGCGCCAGGCACAGCGCTACGCGCCATGTCTGGCGCACCAAAGCAAAAGGGCCCGCAGCGCGGGCCCTTCCTGCATCGGCTACACCTGCCCGGTCACTTGAGCTTGGTTTCCTTGTAGTCGACGTGCTTGCGGGCGACGGGATCGAATTTCTTGATCACCATCTTTTCCGGCATCAGCTTCTTGTTCTTGCTGGTCGTGTAGAAATGGCCGGTGCCGGCCGACGATTCGAGCTTGATCTTTTCGCGCATGGTACGGATTCCTCAGTACGGCTTAGACGTTGACGCCCTTGGCGCGGATATCCGCCAGCACCGAGTCGATGCCGTTCTTGTCGATCGTGCGTAGCGCGTTGGTGGTGAGGCGCAGGCTGATCCAACGGTTTTCGCTTTCGACCCAGAAACGGCGGCGCTGCAAGTTCGGCAGGAACCGGCGCTTGGTCTTGTTGTTGGCGTGCGAAACGTTGTTGCCCACCATGGGGCGCTTACCGGTAACTTGACAGACTCGAGCCATCGCTCGCTCCTTGCATATTCGTGGCGCCGGGATCGGACCCGGCAAGGCGGTGCTGCAGCAAAGCCCGTGATTATCTCCCAAAAGCGGCCGGCCGGTCAACCTTGGAAGCGGCATAGCCAGGACGCTGGTCCCGAACTTGTGAATACCTGTGCATTCCCGCCCGTCAACGCGCCCCTCCACCCGTCATTCCTACCCGCCAATGCGTCCCTCCACCGTCATTCCCGCGAAAGCGGGAACCTAGTGGCTTCGATGCAGCGGGACAACCAAGACACTGGGTTCCCGCGTCCGCGGGAATGACGTCTTTCACGTCCGCGGGAATGACGTCTTTCGCTTCCACGGGATTGGCGGACGTCCCTTCCGCGGGAACGACGTAAACCCGTCCCCCACCGTCATTTCCCCCTCCCCCTGGTCCCCGCCGTTCTGTAGACTCCGGATTGGCCGGTCCGTACAAATCGACAAGCGCACCGCCGCGCCGGCGCCGTTTGGCAAAACATCTCATCGTCCGCGGCACCAATGCCCCCTTCGTCCAAGCCCAAACCAGGCTCCCGCGCCAAGACCTCCCCCGCCGCACGCCGCACGCCGCGCGCGAAGGGCGATTCAGCGTCGGCTGCGGCCATGTTGGCGCGCACGGTCGAGCGCGTGCGCGAACTGGCGCGGACCGGCCGGCACGACGACGCGATCGAGGCGGCAACACGCGCACTCGCCGTGGCGGGATTGCCGCCGGCTACGCAACTCGATTTGCTGGATCTGCGCGCCGAGAGCCACATCGCACGCGGCGAGATCGCGCGCGCTGCCGAGGATGCCGCAACGATGCGGCGCACCGCCGCGGCGGCGTCCAAGGATCCGCGGCGCACGGCGTTGGCCGCGCAGGCATACGCGCGTGAGGCCCTGGTGCAAATGCGCAATGGCCGATTCCGCGAGGCTGGGCGCGCGGCGGCAGCAGCGCTGAAAGCGGCGCGCGCGGCGGACGACCTGCCGCTCGTGGCGCATTGCCACTTTCGCCTCGCCGAGGCGCAGTTTCGCGAAAGTCTGCACGCGCAGGCGATCAAGCAGGCCATGCTCGCCATCGCGCAGTTCAGGCAACT
>JBDTJK010000139.1:0-5677 GCA_039935875.1 Casimicrobiaceae bacterium | reverse complement strand
GGTCGAGTCGACGTTCACGCAGAAGCTCAAGGACTACCTGGCGAAGAAGGGCTTCGATCCGCAGATGGGTGCGCGGCCGATGGCGCGGCTGATCCAGGACCTGATCCGCAAGGCGTTGGCCGACGAGTTGCTGTTCGGCCGCCTGGTGTCCGGCGGCAAGGTGACGATCGACCTCGACGACAACGATCACGCGAAGCTCGTGTTCGACGAATCGCCCGAGGCCGAGCTGGCGTAGCCGAGAACACCCGTCGGTCGAGCGGTAGCAAGCGATGGCGCCTCCAGGGCGCCATCGCTGTTTGCGCCGTCAGCCGAACGAATCGGCGCGGATGTTGCGCGCCCATGCGTGGCCATATCCCGCCTCGAGCGCATTGATCGCTGGCGACAATCCGCCTGCGCCCGCGACGGGCAGGAACGTCTGCTGTGCCCGGTCGTAGCGATGCACCGAGGCTACGTGGGCGGCAAGGTCGGCGCTCATGAAGCTGTAGCAGGTATTCGCCATCACCGGCTCGGCATCCACCGGTTGCTGCGCGAACAACGCAATGATCGCCGCGGCGCAGACCTTGGCCTGCTGGTTCGCCATGTGCGCCGACTTCGCCATCAGTGGCGCCGTCTGGATCGCGTCGCCCAGCACGTGCACATTGCGCCCCTTGATCGATTCGAACGTCAGGAAGTCCACCTCGCACCAGCGGCCGTTGGCCGTGATCACACCCGCGGCGCCCGCGATCGCGCCGGCGCGCTGCGGCGGGATCACGTTGATGACATCTGCCTTCACGTCGTCGGCGAACTCGAATTTCATTGTCCCGCTGCTTGCGTCGATATCCGTCAGCGCGCAGTTGGGACGGTATTCGACGATGCCCGCATAGAGCTCGCTCCACGCGCGCGTGAACAGGTCCTTCTTCGACAGCACGTCGTCGTTGGCATCGAGGATCAGCAGTTTCGCGCGCGGATTCGCGCGGCGCAGGAAGCCGGCGACCTGGCAGGCACGCTCGTAGGGCGCTGGAGGGCAACGCAATGGCGCCAGTGGAATCGAGATCGCGAACACGCCGCCGGCGCGCATCGCATGCAACTGCCGCTGCAATGCGATCGTCTGCGGGCCCGCTTTCCATGCATGCGGGTAGCGTTCGCGCACACTCTCGTCGGCGAACGCCGGGAGCGTGTCCCAGATGAAGTCTACCCCGGGCGACAGCACCAGCCGGTCGTAGCCGATGGAATCGCCGTTGCGCAGGGTCACGCTGCGTCGATCGGTGTCGACATGCACTGCGGTGCCGGCAACCCTGTGCACACCAAGCCGCGCGAGCGCCGCGTAATTGCCGCTGATAGCGGCCAGCGACAGGTTGCCGCCAATCACGAGATTCGACATCGGACAGCTCACGTATACGGACTCGGGTTCGATCAGCGTCACGTCGATGCCCCCGGCGCTCCACTGACGCAGGTATTTCGCGAGGGTCGCTCCCGCATAGCCTCCACCGACGACGACGACGCGCGCAGCGGCCGCGCGCGCGCTGGCGGTCGCCGCAGCCGCCAGCGCCGCGCCAGCAGTCTGCAGCATGCGACGCCGCGTGATCATGGGTGCTGCGCCGCGAACCACGCGGTGATTTCGTCGATCTCGGCGTCGCTGTAGCCGCGCGCGAGCTGCGGCATCACCGAGCCTGTGCGCTGGCCCGACTTGTACGCGAGCAACGCGCTGCGGACCTGTGCCGCGTGTGTGCCGTCCAGCGGACGAATGGCCGCGACACCGGCGCCGCCCTTGACGTGACAGGCGGTACAGGTGGCCGCGAGGTTGCGCGCGCGCGTCGACTCCGCGCCGTGGGCGGCAGCTGCCGCGAGCGACAGCAGCAATGACATCCACCCAAACCTTGCTGACATCATGCGAGCGTAATACAGGATCGAGGCATGGCGGATGCGGCCCTCATCGGCGTGGAGGTCATTTCCACGCTGCGGGATATAGGTTTCAGCCATCCAGCCCCGCAATACGCGGCGTCATGCGCGGTAGCCGTTGACAGATGTGACACCCCGCCGGCGTGATCGAAAATAGTTACTGCAATGCGGGATATCCAATTGTGATAGCGCGTTATTTTCTTCCATACAGCGGAATCTAATTTTAAAACCATGATATTCAATATTATTAAATTGGATGCGCCGCACAAAAACGGTTGATATTCATGTATTGCTTTGCTATGGTCATCCGCATGCGTCGACGAGTGGACAACCCGCTCGTGGCGCAAATGACGCGGCCAGACCCAGCCGCGTTGGAGCAAAGGCGTGCGGCGGGCCATCCTCGTTGTTCGTCATCGCAATACGTTGGCGCCAGGCCGACGTGCTGCAACGGTGCCGGCTTGGCACGCGGCGATTGCACGAATCCAAACGAGATGGGAACAAACGATGAACTACGATCTTGAAGCTGCGCGACTCACCAAGGACTGGTCGGACAATCCCCGCTGGCATGGCATTCGTCGCGGCTACACGGCCGAGGACGTGGTGCGCCTGCGCGGATCGCTGGCGATCGAACATACGCTGGCGCGCAGGGGCGCGGAGAAGCTATGGGGACTGTTGCGCGAGCAGCCCTACGTCAGCACGCTGGGTGCGCTGACCGGCAACCAGGCGCTGCAGCAGGTGAAGGCTGGGTTGAAGGCAATCTACCTGTCGGGCTGGCAGGTTGCGGCCGATGCGAACGTCGCCGGCGAGATGTATCCCGATCAGTCGCTGTACCCGGTGAACTCGGTTCCATCGGTGGTGCGCAGGATCAACAGCACCTTCATCCGCGCCGACCAGATCCAGCACATGGAGGGCAGCGGCGACACCGACTTCTACGCGCCGATCGTGGCTGACGCCGAAGCCGGATTCGGCGGCGTGCTGAACGCCTTCGAACTGATGAAGGCGATGATCGAGGCGGGCGCTGCGGGCGTTCACTTCGAGGACCAGCTGGCGTCGGTCAAGAAATGCGGGCACATGGGCGGCAAGGTGCTGGTGCCCACGCGCGAGGCGATCGACAAGCTGGTTGCCGCGCGCCTGGCAGCCGACGTGCTCGGCGTGCCGACGATCGTGCTGGCGCGCACCGATGCCGAAGCCGCCGACCTCGTCACCTCCGATATCGACGACGTCGACAAGCCGTTTCTGACCGGTGAGCGTACGGTCGAAGGTTTTTACAAGACGCGCGCCGGTCTCGAGCAGGCGGTGTCGCGGGGGCTCGCGTACGCGCCGTACGCGGACCTGATCTGGTGCGAGACCGGCAAGCCCGACCTGCACTACGCGAAGGCTTTCGCCGACGCGATCCACGCGAAATTCCCCGGCAAGCTGCTCGCGTACAACTGCTCGCCGTCGTTCAACTGGAAGAAGAACCTCGATGACGCCACGATCGCACGTTTCCAGCGCGATATCGGCGCGATGGGCTACAAGTTCCAATTCATCACGCTGGCGGGATTCCACAGCCTCAACTATTCGATGTTCAACCTGGCGCACGGCTATGCACGCGACGGCATGACTGCGTTTGTGGAGCTGCAGCAGGCGGAGTTCGCGGCGGTGGACAAGGGCTTCACGGCGGTCAAGCACCAGCGCGAAGTCGGCACCGGCTACTTCGACCGCGTGACGACGACGATCCAGGGCAGCCAGTCGTCGACGACGGCGCTGCGCAACTCGACCGAGGACGCGCAGTTCTTCGATCCGCGCGAGCGCAAGCTGTCGGTGGCTGGCGCGTAGCGCGTTCGCAACGCCCCCGGGCGCAACACCGATGTGTGTGGTTCATGTCCATGTCAGCTCCTTTGGGTCATCGCACATTGCGTTGCATGCAGCGAATTATTCCTTCGCTCGGTTCCGTGCACATTACGCAACGCCTGCGGCCTGCCTCAATCGCAATGCGACGAAAGCAGGTGCCTGCAGGATGAATCCTTGCGGGCGCCGATGGACGTGAACAGTCGGCGCGGCGAATGCCGAATAATCGACGTCAGCGAGGACCCGTGGCGACCGGACGGCTACGATCGGCGACCCATTCGCTCCACGACCCGGGAAACAACGACGTCTGCGGATAGCCCGCATGCGCCATGGCAAGGATGTTGTGGCAGGCGGTCACGCCGGAGCCGCAATGGTGGATGATCCTTGACGGCGGCGTTGGACCCAGGAACTCGGCGAATTCACGCGCCAGCGCCTGCGGCGCCTTGAACGTGTTGTCGGCATTGAGATTGCGTGCGAAGGGCCAGTTGTGCGCGCCCGGAATATGGCCGGCCACGGGATCCATCGGCTCGACTTCTCCGCGGAATCGCTCCGGCGCGCGCGCATCGATCAGGAATCGATCATGCGTTGGCAGGCTGTCCAGCACGTCCTGCACGCTGGCGGTCGGCAGGATCGCACCGATAGTGAACCGCGCCGGAGCCGGCGGCGTGGAATCGGAGACCACGGCACGCTGTTCGCGCGACCACTTGTCGAAGCCGCCGTCGAGCACGGCAACGCCTGGGTGGCCGAGCCAGCGCAGCATCCACCACAGCCGCGACGCGTACATGTTGCTGTTCTGGTCGTAGGCGACGACCTGCGACTGCGCGCCGATGCCGAGGCGGCCGAAAAATGCGGCGGCGACCTCGGGCGGCGGCAATGGATGGCGGCCATTGCGGCCGGTCTTGGGTGCGGACAGATCGCGGTCGAGGTGCGCGAACTGCGCGCGCGGCAGGTGGCCGGCGAAATACAGGTCTTCGCCGTAACGGTCGGGCTTGCCGAGGTCGTGGCGTACATCGACGACGATCCATGACGGATCGTCGATGTTGGCCGCGAGCGTTTCGGTACTGACCAGCGTATTGAGCATGCGCGCAATCTTACGCGATGACGGCCAGCGTACGCGCGCTGCGGCGCACGCTCACAATCCGGTGAGCGCGGTGCCCATTTGCTGGCGATAGAACTGGTGGAAGTGGCGCATGCCGTCTTCCATCGGCGATTGGTAGGGCCCGATCTCGCTGCGGCCGGCGGCATAGAGCGCGCGGCGACCGGCATCCATCCGCTCGGCGATCTCGTCGTCCTCGCGCGAGGTCTCCGCATAGGCGGCGCGTTCGGCGTCAACGAACTCGCGTTCGAATAGCGCGATTTCCTCGGGATAGTAGAACTCGACGATGTTGAGCGTCTTGTCCACCGCCTGCGGGATCAGCGTGCTGACCACCAGTACATGCGGATACCACTCGACCATCACGTTCGGATAATAGGTGAGCCAGATCGCGCCATGCGGCGGCGTCTCGCCGCGGTAGAACTCGAGGACTGCCTTGTGCCAGCGTTCGTAGGTGCGCGACCCCGGCTTGGCGAGCCCGCTGTTGAGACCGACGAATTGCACGTTGGCCCAGTCGGCGAACTGCCATTCGAGATCGTCGCAGGTCACAAACTGCCCGAGGCCTGGATGGAACGCACCGACGTGGTAGTCCTCGAGGTAGACCTCGATGAACGTCTTCCAGTTGTAGTTGCACTCGTGCACGTGCAGGTGGTCGAAGGCGTAACCCGAGAAATCCAGGCGCTCGAGGTTCAGCCCGGCCAGGTCGCGTGCAGGGTCGCGCGGTCCGTCGAACAACAGTCCGTTCCAGCGGCGCAGCGGTGTCCGCGCGAGGCTGGCGCAGGGCTTCTGCGGGAAATGCGGCGCACCGAGCAGTTCGCCCTTGAGGTCGTAGGTCCAGCGATGCAGCGGGCACACGATGTTGGGCGTGTTGCCCTT
>JBDTJK010000138.1:0-2736 GCA_039935875.1 Casimicrobiaceae bacterium | reverse complement strand
TGCCGGGGCGGCGCACACCAACGCCGCCCCGGCAAACCTCCTCCGTGCCGGAAGAGGCCTGGCCCTTCGGTGGTTATTGCTCCTTGCTGCAGTCGGTCGGGGTGATGCCCTTATCCTTCGCGTACTTCGCGGCGCTTTCCTCGACCATCTTGCGCACCAGCGCGCGGTCGCCGGCCATGAAGCCCGTCAGCGGCTTGAACCGGGTACCGTCCCATTCCTGGAACTTGACCATGCCCGACCCTTCGTGGTCGTTGCAGCTCGTCTTCACCGGTGGAAATAATCCGGTCGCGCCGAGTTCCTTGATACGCGCATCGCTCAGGTTGAGGTGCTCGAGGCCCCACCGTACCTGCTCGCCTGTCATCACCTTGCCCTTGCCGAAATGCGCCTGCGCATTGCGGATCGCCTCGACGATCAGGATGCCGTAGACGACACCACGCGTGTGATAGATCGAGCCTTGCCGCGACGGATCCTCGAGATTGCCCTTGCCAGCAGCGTACAGCTTGTTCTTGATGTCCTGCATCACCGGAAAGTTGGTGCCCGATGCCGAGAACGCTGCGCTGACGTAGCCCTTCGCCGCATCACCCGCGGGGATCACGTCCTCCTCGGAACCCGCCCACCAGACGCCGACGATCTTGTTGCGGGGGAAGCCGGTCTTCGCCGCCGCCTTGATCGCCGCCGGGTTCATTACGCCGAATCCCCACAAGATCACATAGTCGGGTTTTTGCTGGCGCACCTGCAGCCACTGCGATTCCTGGGTGGTACCGGGCGGCGTGATCGGAATCTTGATGACTTCGAACCCGTCGCGCGCCGCCAGCGCGTCGAGCACGGGGATGGCCTCCTTGCCATAGGCGGAATCGTGATAGAGGTACGCGATCTTCTTGCCCTTCAACTTGTTGATCGGATCCTTGCCCTCGAGATAGGCGATCATCGCTGCCATCTGGTCCCAATACGTCGTGCCGAGCGGAAACACCCATCGGAACACGCTGCCGGCGGCCGAACTGCCGAGGCCATAGCCGAACGTCGTCATCGGGATCTTGTCCTGCGCCACTCGGTCGAGCAGCCCATAGGCGATGCCGGTGGACAACGGGTCGACGGTCGATGCACCGCCGTTCTTGCTCTTCAGCCGTTCGTAACATTCGACACCGCGCGCCGCGTTGTACTCGGTCTCGCATTCCTCCCAGGTCAACTTGACGCCGTTGATGCCTCCGTTGAGGTTGACCAGGTTGAAGTAGTCGATCGCACCGCCGAAGTAGCCGCTGCCGCCGGCTGCATACGGACCCACCCGATACGACAGCAGCGGAATGAACTGCTGCGATTGCGCAGGCGCAACCTGCAGCGCGCACACCGCCGCGGCACACAGCAACAACGTCTTGATGAACTTCATGGCTCTCCTCCAATGGAACGAATGAACACGTCGAATTCGAACTTGTGCCAGCCGCCCTAGGATTGGCGCGCACAACTGCGCTGTCAATGCCCACGGCGGGATGTTGCGCTGCAATGCGTGTGCGCCCGTCAATGCGGAAACGGCCACAACCGCAGTTTTTCCTTGCCGATGCTCCACAGCCTCGCGAGCCCATGCGGCTCGACGATCAGGAAAAAGATGATCAATGCGCCGAACACCATCACTTCGAGGTTCGATCCGGCGCTGGCCGGCACGCGCAGTCCCACGCTGTCGAGGAAATGCACGAAGATGTTGAGCAGGATCGGCGTCAGCACGATGAATGCACTGCCCAGGAACGACCCGAGTATCGTGCCGGCGCCGCCGATGATCACCATGAACAGGATGCGGAACGACAGGTCGAGGTTGTACGCCTCCGGCTCGACCGTGCCAAGATAGGCATACGCGAACAGCGCACCGGCGACTCCACAGTAGAACGAACTGACCGCGAACGCCAGCAGCTTGGTGCGCATCTGCGGTATGCCGATCACTTCGGCGGCGACGTCCATGTCGCGGATCGCCATCCACTTGCGCCCGATGTTGCCCCGCGCCATGTTCTTCGCCGCCAGCGCCATCAGTGCGACGATCGTCAGCACCAGCAGGTACTTGGCCGCGGGCGCGTCGAAGCGATAACCGAGGATGACGATCGGCTGCGCAGTGATGACGCCCGACGCGTTGTAGTTGGTCACCCAACCAACCTTGGTCAGGAACCATATGATGAAGAACTGTGCGGCCAGCGTTGCCACCGCAAGATAGAAACCGCGTATGCGCAGGCTGGGCAGCCCGAACAGGATGCCAACCGCCGCCGCGCACAGGCCGCCACCGACGAACGCGAGGAGCACCGGAATGCCCGGCACGCGCAGCATGAAGTTGAACGACGCGAATGCGCCGACCGCCATGAATGCCGCCGAACCGAGCGACAACTGGCCCGCGTAACCGGTCAGCACGTTGAGGCCGATGGCAGCGAGCGCCAGGATCAAAAACGGGATCAGGATGGCCAAGAAAAGGTAGGGCGACGCGGTCAGTGGCACCACGACGAACGCGAACGCGAGGATAAGGGCGATGCCGATCCGGTCCTGGCGAATCGGAAAGATCGCCGAATCCGCAAGGTAGGTGGTCTTGAACTGTCCGGCTTCGCGATAGAGCATGGTGAGCGCTGTTTCCGGTCAGACGCGACGAATGATTTTTTCGCCGAACAGCCCCTCGGGCTTGAACAGCAGGACCACGAGTGCCAGCACATACGGGAACCAGCCCTCGATACCGCCCCCGACATAGGGCCCGAGATAGACCTCGGCGAG
>JBDTJK010000137.1:0-4903 GCA_039935875.1 Casimicrobiaceae bacterium | reverse complement strand
GGTGATGAGTTTCAACATGACAGACCCGTTTGCCGAGTGATTGAAAATATGACGAGTTCGATGTTAGTAGAAACACGGGTCGAAACAGGGGGGGGCGGAACAGAGGTCAGAGTGCGCTTTCCTAGCTTCGCGCCTGCGCTTACTTGCGCGGGCGCCCGATTTTCGCCGACCCTGCGCGGCGTGACAGCTGCGCTTCGATTGCCAAGCGGAAGCGGCCTGAGCCCAAGGCGTGTCGACGTTGCAGGTAGATGCGGATGGCGCCAAGGTGATCCTGGGAAATGCTTTCCAGGGTGAGGGCGCGGTAGACGCGATGTCGCTTCTCGTCTGTTCTGCCCAACGCCAGATAAGGCGTATGCGGATAGATCAGCAGATCATCGTGCCAGAGGCATTATGGGGTGACTCGACCACGTGTAGTCGAGCAGGTCGGCGATCATACGGGCGAGGACATGGTTCATCTCGATATAGTGATAGCAGTGCAGCAGGTAGGCTTTTCTGTCGACCAGCGATGACTTGTAGCATCCTTCCCACAACGGACCGGTACGCCGGTAGCGGTCATTGACCTAGCGCACGTGGCGCCGCCACCGGGATCGCATAATGTGCGCGATTTGGCCGCTGGCGGTGGGCGTCATCAACAGATGCACGTGGTTGGTCATGAGCATGCAGGTGTGGACGTTGCAGCCTTCATGCAGCGCGATCTCGCGCAAATCCTGCAGGTGGCGCGCGCGATCCGCGTGGGTGAAGAAGCAAGGTTGGCGGTCGTGGCCACGCTGGACGACGTGCTGCGGGATATTGGCAAGATCGAGTCGTAGCTGGCGAGGCATGGCGGCGTCCTTGCTGGTATGGCTCACGTGTTCCTGGGTAAGCGGACACGGTCGGTCGGGGCATTCGATGATTTCCGGTGGGTAACTGCACTCTTGCCCCACTTTCGCTCAACCAGGAGTGCTCCAAGCCACGGCGATGGACGATCGATTCAGGCGCCACCCAGTCGCTGAAGGTCACTGCCGCAAGGCGGGCGGTTCCATCTGCGGGTTTTGCGCCTGTTGCAGGAGCGGCGTAGCCGGCGCGAGCTGCGTGGCAGTTTGCAACCACTGCGCGCTGCTCTGCGCCAATGGCGTGATGACGGCTTGGGACACGTTGACATCGGTATAGCGTTTGAACACGGAGTGCATCTCGCCCTGTACGGCATATGCGCGGGCGGCATCGTCGCTCAGCACCACATGGTCGATCCGGGTCATGCCGTTGGCATGGGCGGCGACAGCCAGCATCCCCGCGAGGTTGTCGCTGCGTTGATCTGGCACCCGGCCCTGTTCCGCGTCGAGGCGATAGACGGCGTCCCGTGATTGCAGATACATCGCGTTGCCTGAGTGCGTAGCGTCCGCGAGGGTCGGCTGCGGTGGATGTGCAGCTTTCTGCAAGAGATCCAGCGTTTTCGTGCCCGCAACACCATCGGGTTTCAGGTGATGCGTATGCTGGAATGTCTTGACCGCGGCCTTGGTTTCAGCACCGAAGTCGCCATCCGGATGCAACGCGTGACCGTGTCTGTCGGTGAAGCCCAGCTTGGCGAGATCGGTCTGCAAAGCCATGACCTTTTCCCCGTGCGAGTGCAAGCGCAATGAACCATGCTCGTCTGAAAAGTTGGCACGTCCAGCTTGGCCGACCACTTTCAGGGCTTCCTGGATGTCTGGGTCGCTTGCCCACTTCAACGGATCGAAGTTCGCATCGCACACCTTTACATGCGCGCGGTCGAGTGCGGCGGCCTTCTCCGAATCCGCGTAAGCGTTCGCGTATTGCTCGGCCAGCGCCCCGGCCTTTGGGCCATCGTAGAAGCGATGATGGCGCTTTATTTCGTTGGCCTCGGCCAGCACGTCGTTGTAATCGCCGCCGTTCTTCAGCACGGTTTCGAACTTCGTCATCTGCGCGGGGATCTGGTTCTGCGTCTTTGCCAGAATGGCGATAGTCTCAAGGCGGTGGTCCTCTGGAATGTTTTCCCCATACCTGTCCAGCAAGTCGACGGCCGACTGCGTTGCATGCCTGACCTGTGGATAGTCGATATTCTTGTGAATCCACTTCTGGCCGTCTTCAGACGAAGCCCACGCATTGATACTGTCGCGCGTGTCGGTGTCGATGAATTTAAGACTGGTATGTCCATGATCGCCATCCCCATGTGTCAGCAGATCAGTGCGAAGTTGTGCCGTATCCGATGTGAACGTTAGATCGTGAGCTTTCGCGTACTTCGCCGCCTGATTGATGATGCCATCGACGTAAGTGGTTTCGCCAACTTTCAACGCTGCGCCATCGGTTGCACCGAGCGCCCAAGTGCCCCGCTGGCCGAGATCGACCTGGATCGTGCCCAGGGAGTAGCCACTGTTGGCAGCGACTTTATCTAGCTGGCCCCAATGAGTATCGGTAACGCCAGCGATGGCGAGACGATAAGGATGCTGGCCGCCTTCAGTGCCGCGACCGACCACGAAATACGTGGCGCCAGTGAGTGAATCAATATCGTGTGTGTTGAGGGTTGGCATCGTGTTACTCCTTTAACAGTGATGTATTTACAGGCCCTTCGCGATCGCCAGGTACTTGTCCAGTTCGTTAGCTCGTTTGCAAAGACTGAAAATCTCGTTCTGCACCAAGTCGAGGTTGTCGATGATTTCATCGCCGTAGAGCAGGGTCTGGAAAGTGCCATCTTCGTTCTGGAATTTGAGCCAAGCCCGCTCGGCACTGATCAGCTGGTCCTTCGCCTTGCCATGGAGCTTGCCGAGCAGCGCCTTGTACGTGGTGTTGAGACGAGCATCCTGCGTCGTCTTTTCCGTAGTCAGGCACGTGGCGATTGCTGTGTCGTCGGAGCTGGCCTTGTCGATACACGCATAGAACCTGATCGTGATGCCTTTTGGGGCATCGCGTCGGATGACCTGGCTTGTGCTGTCAGCGAACGCATTCGTTCCGCAGGTGAGCAAGAGGAAAGTGACGATGAGCGTCCTTGCGATTTTCATCTTGGTACTCCTGATGGTGGAGGTTTTGCTGTGAGACTGCCGCGGCACTTGTGCAAGCTGAGAGGAAACCATGCGAACTCCTTTGGAAAAAACGAACCCGGAAATCCTATGCCGACAAAGCCTAGCATTGGCGTTCTGCGGCGGAGTGTGAGCATGCTCGGGAAATGCTGTGGGTGAATGACCCGGACGAGCTGAATGGTCGGCTGCGATGACCATGGTCGTCTCCCGTCGGCTGAGGCCGACCCGACTGACGCATGTCTCTGCGCGAATGTTCCCTACGGGGATGGCCATCCCCTCATGAGTCGACCGACGATTCAATACGATCTGCTCTATCCAAGAGCGCCTTTTGGTCCGCCAGTTTCTGCGCGAGGAACAGAATGAGTTTTTGATTGCCGGCATGTGTCGAGTTTTGTCGGTCAGCCAGAGCGGCAACATGGGGGCACCGAAAAAAAAGGTGCCAGCGAAAAAAAGAGGCGTCAGGAACACTTTCTGACGGCTAGTAGCTTCAACGATGATGGTGATACCTCGTTCACGCTGATCGACGCGAGAAGGGCGATGCGTGATCCTGTCGGCTCATGAGCTGACTTCCACGCTTCGATCTCGCCGGTATTTCGCAGCGATTGGTGCAGCGAGGCAATAATCGTCTGCCGTGCTTTTTGGATCACGGGGATCGCCGGCATTATCTGCAGTGTCTTCGGAAAGCATTGTGGCGCTTGAGTCGCAGATCCGCAGGCGTATTTTTCGATGAGTGATCAGGTGAATTTGCTGCCGACGCTCATGAAGCGTTCGCTACCCTGCGGCGGATCGGTCGTCTGCCGAAAAGCTCGAATTGTTCCTGGCAACGTTTCTGCTTCTGTTGCGCTGACGATGACGCAATCACGGCGCCGAATTTGCCGCCGATGCCGTTTGGGGCTCGTCTGCACCGATTGACCACGTCATCTTGAGCGATCCGTCCGGCTGCCGCTTCAAGCCGATGAGCCAATTGCCGCTCTCTCTTGCGACGAAGTTCGTCTTCGGGTCGGTGAAGTCGTAGAGGTAGGTGGTTCGCACCACCGCCATCTCGCCCGATCGCGCGACGTCGATGTCGCGTATCGTCAAATGGAATTTCGCAGCGGGGTCCTTGAACTGGTCGTTCACCGAGGCAATGTCTGCCGCGGGACCGATTGCCGTCGCGAAGCCATGGAACATGCTTACGTAATCGGGCGCGTCATGGCTGGCCAACTTGACCGCGTCGTGCGCGTTGTAGGCAGCGGAGATTGCGGCGATAGTCGCTTTCGCCTCTTCGGTTGTATTCGCCACTGCCGTCGCGCGTTTTGCGTCGTCATCGCTGTGATGGCATCCCGTCGCCGTCAACAGCGCGAGCGCCCCGATCGCCAATCGTGTGATGGAGTAATCGCGCATTATCCGCCCCTTTGGTAGAAGGAATTCCGAAAACCGGGACGGAGGAAGAAACGCCCGAAGGCCTGGCTTCTTCGCGTCTCTGTCGCCCGGACCAGCACAAGCTGAGTCGCTCTACATCTTGTGCAGCAGCTCGATGGAATGCTTCTCGTCGATGTTGTGACGACGACCATCAGGGCTGCTCGTCGCGCCGGCGACGAGCAGGTGGATGACCTGCTCGGGTGTCAGCGCAGGATTGAGCGCGAGCAGTTTGGCGGCAAGGTTGACCGTGTTGGGCGAGGCCATCGACGTACCCGACATGCGCAATTTGGCGCCGCCCGGAACGACCGATTCCACTTGGTAACCGTTGGCATCCACCAGCACCGTGGGGCCATAGCTGGTGAAGCTGGCTTCGTCGCCGGCCTGATCCACCGCGCCTACAGCGAGCATGTTGGGCAAGTTGAATGACGAGGGCATATCTTCGTTGAAGCTGCTGTCGCTGTCCGCGTTGCCGGCGGCACAGATGAAGAGAATTC
>JBDTJK010000136.1:0-4813 GCA_039935875.1 Casimicrobiaceae bacterium | reverse complement strand
GCGGCGACGCCGAGGGGCGTGCCATCGTCGAACCACGCGCGCCGGTACCATGCGCCGTCGAAACTGGTGGCCTCGACGCTGCTGCGCAACTTTGCACGCGCATCGGCGCAACGCTGCGCAAACGCCGTGTCCGCCCGTCTCGCGGCCAGCGCGCCGAACCGGTCCAGCACGCTGCCGAGGAAGAAGGCCAGCCACACGCTCTCGCCTTTGCCTTCTGCCCCAACCAGGTTCATGCCATCGTTCCAGTCGCACGAACCCATCAGCGGCAGGCCGTGCGTGCCGGTGGCGAAGCCGCGTTCGATGGCACGCACGCAATGGTCGTACAAGCTGGACGCCTGCGCGGCGCTGCGCGGCAATTCGTAAACCGATGCCTCGCCTGCCGCCGGCGCGTTGCCCTCGAGGAACGGCACGACTGCGTCCAGCACGCCGATGTCGCCGGTGTGCTCGACGTAGTGACAGGCGACGAACGGCAGCCACAGATAGTCGTCCGAGCAGCGCGTGCGCACGCCGCGGCCCGAGGGCGGGTGCCACCAGTGCTGCACGTCCCCTTCGACGAACTGGCGCGACGCGCAGCGCAGCAGATGCTCGCGCACCAGATCGGGACGCGCGTGAACCAGCGCCATCGAGTCCTGCAGCTGATCGCGAAACCCGTAGGCGCCGCTCGACTGGTAGAACGCGTTGCGCGCCCACATCCTGCACGACAGCACCTGATAGAGCAGCCAGCCGTTGGCCATCACGTCGAGTGCCGCCACCGGCGTCTTCACCTGCACCGTACCGAGGATTTGACGCCAGTTGGCGCGCACCGCAGCAAGCTCCGCATGCGCGCTTGCTACGTCGCGATGCTCGCTCGCCAAAGCCTGCGCCTGTGCGGCCGACGATGCTGCGCCAAGGCGGAACACCACTTCATCGCTGGCGCCTGCGGCGAGCGTCACGCGCACTCGCAGCACGGCACACGGGTCGAGTCCCGCGCCCGTGCGCGCCGACAGCCGCGGCTGCGACATGCCCAGCGGGTTGCGCAGCGTACCGTTGCGGCCGAGGAAAGCCGCGCGGTCGCAGCCATGATCGTCGGTGTCCCCGCTCGCGCAGAAGAACGCCACGCGCGACGCGAAATCGGTGTTGTACGAATTGTGCGCAAGCAATGCGCCACTGCCGGCGTCACGCTCGGTGACGACGTGCATGCGCGTGGCGCCGGGGTCTTCGCCAAGCACCCATTGCACGTATCCGGTGACCGACAACGTGCGCTTGCGTCCCGAGCGGTTGACGAGCTTGAGCACCGAATACCTGACAGGCGCGTCCACTGCAACGAATATGCCGAGCTCGGCGTCGATGCCATCGTGGGCATGCGTGAAGATGCTGTACCCGAATCCGTGACGTACCGTGTGCGACTGCGTGCCGCCGCACGGCAGCAGCGTCGGCGACCAGAAGTGTCCGCTGTCCTCATCGCGAATGTAGATGGCCTCGGTATTGGCATCGGCGACGGCGTCGTTCGACCAGGGCGTCAGGCGGAAGGCCTGTGCGTTCTCGCTCCAGGTATTCGCGCTGCCACTTTCCGACACCAGCGTGCCGAATTCCGGATTGGCAAGCACGTTGACCCAGGGTTGCGGAGTCGGGCATGCGGCTGAAACGTGGATCACGTATTCCCGCCCGTCTGCCGAAAACCCGCCGATGCCGTTGCCGAGCGCGAGCGCCTCGCGGTCGGCGTCGGGTTGAACTTCTTCAGGGACAGTGCGCGTCGCGGGTGACACCGGCGCATCGGATGCCGCCGCGGAACGTTCGCCACTTGACGCTGGCAGGTCGCGCGCGTGCGCTGCCGAGGTGCAATCGTCGAGTTGCTGCGCCAGTGTCCCCCTGTCGTCGCGGACGACCACGCGCGCGACGGTTTGCAGCAGGATGCGAGCGCCCTCGTCGAGCTCTGCATCGACGAGCACAATAATGCCGCCGCGCTGGTCGACCAATGCCGTACCGCCTGCCTCGTCGACTGCCCGCATGACAGCGTCGCGCGGTGTTGCAGTGACGATCACGAGGTCGCTAGCGAGTCCGTGTGCACGCCAATACGCATGTGCCAACACCATTTCGCGAACGAATTCGACCTTGCCCGAAGCGCTCATCCATAGCAGTGCAATGGGCAGGTCGCCCGAAATGCGAAAACCCCACAATCCCGACTGTCCCCGCGTGTTTTGCGCCAGCGTGGCGGCATCGGCGCGCAGCGAAGGATTGGCATACAGCATTGACGCCGCGAGTCGCCGATAGCTTTCAGCGGATGCGTCGTGCGCTGCCTTCGCGCCGGGTTGCGCCGCAGGTTCGGCCAGCAGCGCCGCGGCACAATTGGCAACGCGGCAACGCTGCGCCAGTGCAACGCAGGCTTCGCGCGTAGCTGCGACGCCGGTGAAGAAATCGAGCGTGGCCGTGCCCCCGGGCGTCAGTGTCACGCAGGTGCGCAACGCGGCGATCGGATCGAGTACCGCGCCAACGCTGCCCCCAAGCGTGCGCTGCGACAGGGCGGCCGCGTCCTGTGTCGAGCAGCAGCGACCGATGAACTGCCGGCGGTCGGTGTCGAAGGATATTCCTCGCGCATTGCCGTCGGCGCAGGACAGCAGATGGAACATCCAGGGAGCAGGTGCACCTTCCTGCTGCGGTCGCCTCGTGCAAAGGATGGCGTCCGTTTCCTCCAGCCACTCGGTCTCGACGAACAGGTTGGCAAACGCCGGGTGCGCTCTATCCGCATTGGCATCGCCGAGGACAATTTCCATGTAGCTGGTGACGTCGATTTCGGACACGGAGGCACCGTGGTTGACAATCCGCACGCGACGCAGCTCCACATCGAATGCGGACGCAACGGCAACGGTCGTGTGCGTATCGATGTCACCGTCACGGCGAATGAATTCGGCGCGGCCCTGCGTGAACCGCGAGCGGTAGCTGTCGGCAGGCGCGCGGGTAGGCTGGTGGGCCGCAGACCACAATCGGCCGCTGTCGACGTCGCGCAAGTAGTAGAAGCTGCCGCGATCGTCGCAGGTGGCATCGTCACGCCACCGCGTCAGCGCGAGGTCATTCCAGCGACTGGCACCGCCGCCGGCATCGGTCACGCTGACATGGTAGCTGCCGTTCGACAGCAGCTGCACGTCGGGTGACATCGCATCGGCGCAGGTGGACAATGGAACTCCTCTTTCGCCGGCATGCTGCGGCGGATTGGCGCTACGTGTGGCAATATCGCCAAGGACACGCGGCAGGGACGGCGCACGCATCGAACTTTAACGTGCTTCACCCTGTCCGACAGGAAAACGGGGCTTATAGTTCCAGACGCGACGAGCGGCCCCGTTCGACGCGGTAACATTCGCCACGATGACACACGTCGCGTGTCGATCCCTTTCTCGAAAGCGAATCCGATGCAAATCCCCCCGCTAGCGGACGAAGCCCGCGACGCACTTGACGTACAGTGCATCAACTTGTTGCGAATGCTGTCGATAGATGCGGTGCAGAAGGCCAACAGCGGTCACCCGGGGTTGCCGCTCGGCGCCGCGGCGATGGCCTATGTGCTTTGGAGCCGCTTCCTTGCCCACAATCCGGGCAATCCTGCGTGGGCCAACCGCGATCGCTTCGTGCTTTCCGCCGGACATGGCTCCGCGTTGCTGTACAGCCTGCTGCACGCGACCGGTTATGCGCTGTCGCTGGATGACCTGAAGTCATTCCGCCAGTGGGAGAGCAAGACTCCGGGCCACCCCGAGCGCGGAGTGACGCCGGGCGTGGAGGTCACCACAGGACCGCTCGGCCAGGGCTTCGCCAACGGCGTCGGCATGGCGATGGCGGAAGCGCACCTGGCCGCGCGCTATAACCGCGAAGGGTTCGCGGTCATCGACCACCACACCTATGGCATCGTCAGCGACGGCGACCTGATGGAAGGTGTCGCCGCCGAAGCCGCGTCGCTCGCCGGCCACCTGCAGCTAGGCAAGTTGATCTACCTGTACGACGACAACCGCGTCACGCTGTCCGCCGGCACCGATATCACGTTCAGCGAAGATCGCGCCGCGCGCTTCGACGCGTATGGATGGCACACGCAGATCGTGACCGACGGCAATGACTTGGCCTCGATCGACGCGGCGTTGCGCAATTCACGCGCCGAAACGCGGCGGCCGTCGCTGATCCTGGTGCGCACGCACCTCGGCTTCGGCTCGCCCAACAAACAGGACAGCTTCGAGGCGCACGGATCGCCGCTCGGCGCTGACGAGGTGCGCGAGACCAAGCGCAACCTGGGGTGGCCGGAGCAGCCCGCGTTTCTCGAACCGGCGGAACCGCTGGCGCATTTACGTCGCGCGCAACAGCAGGGCATGCAGTCGGAGCAGGCATGGACGCAGCTGCTGCAGCGCTACACCTCGCAATATCCGCAGCTCGCAGCTGCGCTGCAAAGCGACCTGCGCGGGGAACTGCCTGCCAACTGGGATGCGGACATTCCACTGTTCGCCGCGGACGCGAAGGGCCTCGCGACGCGTGTCGCGTCCGGCAAGGTGATGAATGCGGTGGCGCCACGCGTTCCCGCGCTGATCGGCGGCTCGGCGGACCTCGATCCGTCGACGTTCACCGCACTCAACGGGCTCGGTGATTTCCAGCCGCCCGGCGCGAACGCCCACGACCGCCAGGGATCGGATGGCGGCGGATGGAGCTTTGCCGGACGCAACGTCCACTTCGGCGTGCGCGAGCACGCCATGGGATCCGTGCTGAACGGCATGGCCGCGCACGGCGGGACGATCCCCTACGGCGCGACGTTCCTCACATTCTCCGACTACATGCGCCCGCCGATGCGACTCGCGGCGCTGATGGG
>JBDTJK010000135.1:0-5248 GCA_039935875.1 Casimicrobiaceae bacterium | reverse complement strand
ACAGGCCGTAAATGAAAAGGGATCGGCAGTTGCCAACCCCTTGATGTAACTGGCGCGCCCGGCAGGATTCGAACCCACGACCCCCTGGTTCGTAGCCAGGTACTCTATCCAACTGAGCTACGGGCGCTAAGCTGCTAATTATACACTGGGAATCGTTTTCGGCGAGCGTGCCTGCAGCACCCTATCACCCCGCGCTGTCCCGACGAGAAAGCGATGGCGCCGACTTGCGTTTTCCACGCCGGATCGCGATTGCCTTGTATAACCATGCACCGCCCATCCACAGTCCGACAAAAGCCAATGGCCAGCCGATGATCGACGGCCGCCAGATCAGCAGTGCCGAGATGGCGATCATCGCGAGCGCCATGTAGACCAGCACCGACGCTTCTGCGGGCGCCAGCGGCCGGCGATTGGTCAGCGCGGCACCCAGCACGCTTCCGACGCTGACCGCGCCTGCCGCAGCGCGGCCCGCACTGCCCGAATGCGCGCGCCGCACGTCGCGTGTCTCGCGTCCGACGTTGCGCACCTTCAGGCTGCGCGTGAGCACGATCTCGGTGGCCGATTCCAGGTCCTTTTCGTACTGCGTGGCCATCTTTTCCGCGAAGTGCTTGTTCTCGATCGAAACGTCGAGCTCGTAATTGCCCATCCAGCTCGCAAGGTTCAAATTGGTCGATCCGATGCGCGACCAGAAGTCGTCCGCGACTGCGCTCTTCGCATGCAGCATCGTTCCTTTCCATTCGAACACGCGAACGCCAGACTCGATCAGGCCACGATAGCTCGCGCGCGACAGCGGTCGCAATGCGGGTATATCGCTGACGCCTGGGACCAGCAGGCGCACATCGACTCCGTCGCCCGCCGCCGCCGCCAGCGCCTGCACGTAGGCCGACGTACCGACGAAATACGCATCGGTCAGCCACAGATAGCGGCGCGCGAGCGACGCGATGACGAGGTCGAGACGATAGGTGCCTGTATGGTTGGGTACGCCTTCGACGACGCGCGCCGCGACGTGTCCACTGCCATGCGTGATCGCCGCGATCGGCGGCAGCGTGGTGTCATCGCCACAGGTGAGCCACACATCGTCGAACGCGTGTGCCACGTCCACCGCAGCCGGGCCGATGATCTCGAGGCCCGTATCCCGCCACGGTTGCATCTTGCGCTTCGGATCTCCGTTCCATTTGTCGCTGACGCACAAGCCGCTGACGAATGCGATGCGGGCATCGACCGTGATGGTCTTGCGGTGATTGCGTGTAATCCATCCGAGGGGATCGATCAGGCTGGGTGGATTGAACACGCGCACGGTCACTCCGTCGGCGCGCAACCTGCCGAACAGGCGCTTGGCGCCGTGCGAACCCATCCAGTCGAACAACGCGAACACACGGACGCCCGCACGGGCCCGTTCGCCCAGCGCGGCCGCGAATTGCGCGCCAACGACATCGTCGGCCAGGATATAGGTCTCGAAACGGATCGATTCCGTGGCCGCGGCAATGGCAGCGAGCCACGCGGGGAAGTTCTCGCGCGAATCCAGCAGCAGACGGATATCGTTGCCCGCGATCGACAGCGCGCCGGTGGCGCGTGCGAAGGCACGCTCGGCAACGCCCTTGGCCGGACGCGTGCGCTGGACGTGCACGTGTGCCGTCATTGGACGCGACAGTGGTCCGCAAGCGGCCGCTTCGACTGCATGCGATTGGTCATCATGGATCGGGCGCAGTCTACCGCACGATTGCGCAACAGCGGCGGGTTGCGCACACTGTAGGCGCCCGCCCACCGCTCAATGCGATCCTCGCTAGCACGCGGGTGGGCGTGTCCTACCGTATGCTCGAGCAAAAAATGACTGAAGCGTCCTACTTGTCCCGTTTTTCCCTGTTGGTCACGCTGCGCCAGGCGTTTGCCGACTGGCGCGCCGACTTCGCCACCAGCATGGGCGCCGCGCTGGCGTTCTACGCATTATTCTCGATAGCGCCCGTCATCATCATTGCGGTGGCGGCGGCGGGGCTGGTGTTCAATGAGCAGGCCATTCGCGGCGAAGTCTTCATGCAGCTGCGCAATGTCATCGGCGATGCAGGTGCGGCGACGGTGCAGCAGCTCGTTGTCAATGCGAGCAGTCCCCGAGCGAGCTGGATTGCCACCCTCGTCAGCATCGGCATGTTGCTGGTTGGCGCGACCACGGTGTTCGCGGAACTGCAGAGTGATCTCGACCGGATCTGGAAGACACCATCGAATGCGCGCTATGGATTCATGGACCTGGTTCGCGCGCGGCTGATGACCTTCGCACTGGTAATGGGCATCGGTGCGCTGATGCTGGCGTCGCTGGTGCTGACCACGACGGTCAGCCTGGTCGGACAGTGGTGGGGCGGATGGCTGGGCGGATGGTCCACCGTCGTGCAGGTTGTCGATCTCGTGGTTTCGTTCGGCCTGGCATGGGGGCTTTTCGCGATGATCTACAAGATCCTTCCATCGTGCAACGTGATGTGGCGCGACGTGTGGATTGGCGCGCTGGTGACGTCAATATTGTTCAGCGTGGGCCGGGTGGCGATTGGCATCTATCTAGCACACAGCGACGTGAGCAAGGTGTATGGTGCCGCGGGATCGATTGCGCTGGTGATGCTGTGGGTGTATTACGCCGCGCAGGTATTCCTGTTCGGCGCGGAATTCACGCACGTATATGCGACTTCGCACGGCTCGCTCGCTTCGGACGCGGTACCTCCGCGAACCACGCCCGCCACTACTGCGCCGCCCCCCGCATTGGTACGCAGCGTCATCGAATAGCGCGGATCCTTCGCGGGCAGCATGCTGTGCTGCCATTCCCACCGGCTCGCGTCACGCATCAGATGCAGCGAGCGCGCTGCGAGTTGCAATGACAGCGTGTGTCGGCGGTCAAGGCTTGACGCGGGCAGCTTGTGGAGTGGCCGTCAATCGTTCCAGCTCGCCATGCAGGAATTCGGAACTGGAAACGCGCTTTCCATCGGGATAGATCACGTAGTACGGGTGACCGCTGAGTGTGGCCGTGGCCACGTCGTTGATGAAGTCATCTGCGGTCTTTACGCGCGATCCGGCAAATCGCAACTTTGTCCTCAGCATCGAGGCAGCTTCGCTTGACGTATGGAGGCTGCCCAGGCGCAGGAACTTGAGTTCGCTGTGCGATTCCACATCGGTCAGCAATGCATCGATCTTGTCCCGTTCGGACATGGACGCAGCGTGAACTGCGACCGGCGCAGCGAGGAAACCGCACAACGTCGCGAATGACGCGATCACTATCCATTGCGCTTCGCGCGGACGCAGCAGTGAGAATTTGAGCCTCATGGAATGCCCTCTGGTTCCGGGAGCGATTAGATCTTCCATCGACATGATACGTATACCACCAGCGACAAGGAGTCCTTCTGACAGGACGCCTACTCGACCCACGCATCAACGCCGCGGATTTCAGCCAAAGGCCAGGGCACCCTGCGACTGCGTCACGATTCCACGCCGATCTTCCTGGACTCGAGGACCACCGTGCCGCGGAAAACCTGCCGGTGACGGACTAGCGCATTTCGCCAGGCAGACGGCCCGGTTCTGCCAGCGGGTCAAAGTCGACCCAGTCGCCATCGCGAATTTCCCCGTCGTTTCGTTCGATGTCGGTAGCGCCGCATGCGCGCAGGATCTGCACCGCTTCCGTTTCGGACGTCGGGACGGGCGTGGCAACGGCGATCAGCATGCCCGCTTCGCGCGTCTTCGCCGCCACACGTCTGGGGCTGGATCCAGGACGGCCGTGCATGTTGTCGAGAGCGCCCGATAGCGACCCTACATAGGCACCCACGGCCGCACCCGCCAACGCACCGGCAGGTCCGAGCAGCGATCCCGCGGCCGCACCGACAACTCCGCCGCCTGCCGCGCCGGCCGCGGCGCCAGCACCCGCAGACTTCGTCCCCTGCGCGTGATCTTCATCACCGCCTACGGGATAGAGATCGTGCTTGCCCGGCGAATTGACAAAGAATACGGAGATCGAAGCGCGATCGAAGCCTGCCTCGACAAGATCGGCCAACGCTGCGTCGGCGTGAACCTGCTCGATGAATCGACCCACGATGATTTTAGCCATGACGGAGTTATAAATGCCTTTGCGATTCCGCGCAGTCGGAATTCCGGCATTTTTGGGTTCCATCTGTCTGACAAGCGTTGGCGATGTCCAGCCATTACTTTATGTGCGACCGGCTATATGCGACGCTGTTGGTTGGTTGCCAGAACCAATAGAATCAACGAGACATCGCGAATACCATCCGGCGAACGATCGGCCGCCATATTGCGCGCCATAGCGATCAGGCCCGCCTGCGCGACCCGAGCCGCGCTAATTTCGCGTTGTTTCTACAATTGTTCGGGAAGGCGCGACAGCAGCAACCATTCGCTACCCGCTGCGCATGCGCGCGAGATCAGCAAGCTTCGCATCCGATAGATAGCCGTACCGATTGATCCAAAACGGCAAGCCGGTCTCCGCCGCGACAGCGAACCGTTGCATGACGTCGGCCGCCGGGCCGTAGGCGTGCACGAACGCACAGCCAAGTCAGCGCGAAACGCAGTCAACCGCACGTCCGCGCGCGAAGTCGTATCCCGTCGGGCCCACCGGCGCGGCCGGCTGGCTGATACGCTAAACGAGTATGTCGCGATGCCTGCGGCGTACCTCTGGCGAAAGCCTGGAGGAAACGCATCTCCCCACTCCGCACCTGGCCAGGTTTGCTGTTGATCGCGCCGGCCATTGCCGCGCTCGCGCGCGGATCTGCTCGTAGAAATACCAAGGCAATATCGGGTCCCATTATTCGCCGGTCAATCCAGGAAAACGCTACCCCCGTTGGCAACACCGCACTCGACGACGTGGATCAACTGTGCAACGTGATCTGGAACGGGATTGGGTTCGGCACCAGTGCGTATGTTACGTATTCGCAGGACCTGCGCGCTGCCCGGCAGTCAGAGGTTTTCGAACTGCTCGAGAATGTTCTCGGCAATATTCAAGGCGCGTCACGGCATAATAATTCTTAATGTAATCAATACGTTACGAATAATAGATTGGCGGAGACGGAGGGATTCGAACCCTCGATGCAGGTTTTAGCCCGCATGCTCCCTTAGCAGGGGAGTGCCTTCGACCACTCGGCCACGTCTCCGGTCATTCTTTCGGCGCCGCGGCATTGCGCCGCGATGCGTGATTTTACGCGATGGCGCGCGCAATCGGTCAGATGGGCACCTTGTCGAGTGCGAAAGCCTTGTGCAGCACGCGCACGGCAAG
>JBDTJK010000134.1:0-3985 GCA_039935875.1 Casimicrobiaceae bacterium | reverse complement strand
AGCCAGGCAACGGAGTCATCGTCATGGATTTCGCACGACAACAGAGAGACCCGACACGTCACGTGATCGGCATCGCCTTCGTGATCCTGATTCACCTGATGGTGATCTACGCACTGGTGACGGGTCTTGGCAGTCGCGCGATCCAGTTGATCAAGAAGCCGCTCACCGCGACGATCATCGAGGAGATCAAGGCGCCACCGCCGCCGCCGCCGCCGCCTCTGAAGAAAATCGTCGAGCTGCCTAAAGTGCAGATGGTGCAGCCCTATGTGCCGCCGCCGGACATTCCGGTACCAACGCCACCGCCGGTGGAGCCGGTCATCGCCGCGGTCGCGCCGACGCCGCCGGTGACGCCCAACGTGATCGCGCCGCCGGTCGTCGTAGCGCCGCCTGCGCCGAAGCCGGCCATCCGGCAGGGCGTGTCGTGCAAGACCATGGAGAAGCCATCATTCCCGCGTGAAGCGATTCGCACAGGCGTGCAGAAGGGCCGCGTGATCGCCGTGCTGTCGATCGACGCCAAGGGTTCGGTCACCAGCGTCGACATCGAATCGTCGGATCCACCGCGCGTGTTCGACCGCATGGTTCGCGACACGCTGAGCGAGTGGAAATGCGCGTCCGACAGCACCCCGTACAAGGCGCGCGTGGAAGTGAATTTCTCGCTGACCGACTGACGCGCACGCTCGCGTGCTTTTTTGTTCTGCCAGCGGGATCGCTGCGAATCGGCTCGCAGCCGGTGGGCCTGGCGGTGCAGCTACTCGACTGTCAGTCCGTTGCGCACCGCGTAGCCGGTGGCGGTCCACATGACCGCTGCAGCCGCGACGACGGCGAACGCGAGCTGCGACAGCGAGACAGGGTATGCGGTGAATGCGCGGTATCCGTCGCGCACCAGATCCAGCGCCACTTCGGGCAGCGAGAGCGCGATACCGGCGACGGCAAATGTCCACAACGTGGCGACCACGGGCTTGCGCCATGCGGGCACCCAGCCGCCGGCGAGCGGCGGCAACGCCGCCATCACGCGCGCGGTGAAGCCCTCGTCGGCGACCGCCGCGGGACGTTGCGCGCGCAGTGCATCGTCGAGCCAGTCGTCGTTGCGCGCGGTGTTGCCGCCTGCAGTTTCGGTCATGTCGCTGTTCCTCGTTCCCATGCCGCCATCGCGAGCCGCAGTTTCTTTTTCGCGCGCAGGATATGCGTCTTCACCGTCCCCACCGGGCACCCGAGCACATCGGCGGCTTCCTCATGCGACAGGTCGTTATCGTAGCACTGCACGATCGCCGCGCGCTCGCCGGCGGATAGCGCGGCGCGCGCGCGATCGAGGTCGATGCCGAGTGCGACCGCATCGCTCGCGTCGCTCGTCGCGCCGATCGCAATCGTCATTGCATCCTCCTCGCCGACGTCGTCGCTCGCATCATGGTCGGCGAACAGCACTTCCTTGCGCTTGCGCGCGTCGGCAAGCCAGCAGTTGGTAGCGATCCGGTACAGCCACGTCGAAAACCGCGCTTCCTGGCGGAACGATTGCAGCTTGCGCCAGGCCAGCACGAACGTTTCCTGTGCCAGGTCGTCCGCCAGTGCCTCGTTGCCGTTGCACAGCCTGCGCAGCCGTGCGCGCACCGACGACTGGTGCCGCTGCACCAGCACGCCGAACGCCGCGCGGTCGTCGTTCGCCAGCACGCGGGCAATCAGCAGCGTGTCGTCGTTCGACGCCGGCAAGCTGTTGCGGACACAGGGTGATGACGGCGCCAGTGGACGACTTTCGCGAAATGGGTTGCAGGTCCTGCGGCGCTGCACGCCAGCCGCAGGCGAAACGCACGATCATGGCGTGCGATCTGCGCCCGAATCCTCGCGCGGCGTCACGGGCGTGCGGCGATCCTCGAAATACCACAGCACGATGTAGCCGATGCCGAGGAACAGCAGCACCAGGGCGACGCCATTCGCCTCGCCGTCCTGGATCATCGAGCAGGTCTGCACGCCCAGGCCGACCGCGACCAGGATGATGCCGCGGCGCAGGTCCGACCACACGCCTCGTGAGCGGACGTGGGCCGCACGTGCATACAGCGCGCCGGCAACCGGGGATGCCGCCACGCTGGCCTGCGGCCGTGCTGCGCCGAGCGCGTCCATGGCCTCGGCCGGGGGGACGACGCCTCGCTCGGCGAGTTTCAGCATCGTCTCGTTGAGCATCCGCGTCTTGCGCACCTTGTACCAGAGCACCAGCACGATGACGAGGAGCGGCACCAGGAACACCAGCAGTATCGCAACAAAGAAGAGGCCGGCGACCCACGGCGACTGGTGCATGAAATCCGCGAACGAATCGTATTCGTGCGCGGCGCCGAGTCCGGATAGCGTGATCTTGTCGTTGTCGTCGTCAATCGTGATGCCGAGCGTTGCCTTGCCGTTGCGCTTGGCCGCGGGCGGAACCGTGGAAGGCGTCGGCAACGACTGCGGACCATCGGTTGCGGCGTGTGGCGTGGCGCCCGGCGAATCCGCCGGCTGCGCCTGCGCATAGACCGGCGAGACGAGCACCGGAGGCGATGGCGGTGTCACCGCGACGGCACCGATGGCCGCTACCAGTGCGACGCCAAGCACCAGCCGGCGGCGCCAGGAACGTGGGTCGAAGAGCATGGACATCGGAAACTCCGGAAAACGGGGGGTCAGGCATTGGATGCGGCAAGCGGGTCCGCCGGATTCACGGCAGGCGCCGGATTCAGAGGGGCCGACGAACCCACCCCATGCTATCATCGGCGCCGGAAACCGCACCCGGAACGGCCACCACGCGCTTCTGCAATCAATGAGTTACGAATCATATCTGTCGGTTTTCGGGCGTTTTCGCGACAATCTGGATCTCGCCACCGCCGTGCTCGCAATAGTGGCGCTGGCAGCCGCACTGGCATCGCCGGTGTGCCGTGCCGACGATGCTACGGTGACGCTCAATTTCGTCAACGCTGACCTCGATGCCGTGGTCAAGGCTGTCGGCGAGATCACCGGGCGCAACTTCATCATCGATCCGAAGCTCAAGGGCACCGTCAACATCGTGTCATCACGGCCGGTGCAGAAGAGCCTCGTGTATCCGACGTTGCTGTCGGCACTGCGGATGCAGGGAATCGTCGCCGTCGAAGGCGACAACGTGGTCAAGCTGGTGCCGGAGGTCGACGCTCGCACGCTGGGCTCGCCGGTGGTCAGCGGCACCACGCGCGGCGATGGCGACCGGCTGGTCACGCAGGTTATCGTGCTGCGCTACGAGTCGGCGGTGCAGCTCGTCAACGTGCTGCGGCCGATGATTGCTCCGAACAACACCATCGCTGCGTATCCTGCGAGCAATGCGCTGGTGATCACCGATTACGCCGACAACCTGCGGCGTATCGCGCGCGTGGTGGCATCGCTCGACCAGCCGCCATCCGGCGAATCGATGCTGGTCACGCTGAAGAACGCATCCGCGATCGACCTGGTCGGCACCGTCAACCGCCTGCTCAACGACACCGGCAGCGGCACTGCCGTCGATCCGACGCAGCGGGTGACGCTGGTCGCCGATCCGCGCTCGAACAGCGTGTTGATCCGCTCCGACAATCCCGCTCGCGCGGCGCGCGCGCGGCAACTGGTCGGCCAGCTCGACACGGCCGGCCGCGCTGGCGGCAACATGTTCATCGTGTACCTGAAGAATGCGGAGGCGGTGAAGGTCGCGCAGACGCTGCGCTCGATGCTGACCGGACAGGAAAGCAGCGGTACTTCGAACGGCGGGTTGTCCGCCCAATCGGGCCAGAGCTCGGGGATGGGCAGCACGCCCGGCGCATCGGCGCCCTCGTCGCCGGGGGCGTCGGCACCGAGTGCCGCGCAGGCCGCGCCGTTCACGCCTGCAAGCTCCGGCAACAGCGCATTCAGCGCGGGCGGCGCGACCATCTCCGCCGACGCGGCCAGCAACTCGCTGGTGATCATGGCGTCCGAGCCGATCTACAACAACCTGCGCACGATCATCGACAAGCTCGACGTGCGTCGCGCG
>JBDTJK010000133.1:0-21880 GCA_039935875.1 Casimicrobiaceae bacterium | reverse complement strand
GCGCATTACCGGAACGTCGATCTCGCGCGCGGTGAAACCCCTGGCGCGGATGTCACGCGCGACGTCCGCATCGAGCGTAGACAGCCCGGCCGGCGAAAAATCGAAAAATTGAAGACTCCCGGCACATTCACCAAGTGCTACACCGAGGTTGATGTCGCGCGGGCGCGCGGCATGAAATCGCTCGATCTGTGCTGGCACCGGATCGATGTTGATGCCGCGCCAGCCGCGATCGTAGAAATGCCGCGTGACCGAATCGCTGTCCGGATCGAATGCACCGACATCGACGTAGAAACCCTGCGCGCGATCGTGGAATGCGCGCGCGAGCATCACGTCTTCCAGGTTCTGCGCCCAGGAGATCATCGCGTCCCGATCCGATCGGTGACGGCCACCAGCACGCGCGCCAGTCGCGGCTGCCATCCCGCGCCGGACGATTCCATAGGCCACCGAATGCGGGCACTCATCATTGGCTGTTGCCACTCTTGTAGAACCTGATCGCGTCCTCTACCGGACCGCTGTAGGCGATTTTCTGAGCCTCGAGGACCAGCGCGCGCTGGCACAGCAGCGACACGCTGAGCAGGTCATGCGACACCAGCACGGTCGTCACGCCGCGGCTATGCAGGTCGCCGATCTGGCGGATGCATTTCTGCTGGAATCGCTCGTCGCCAACCGCGAGCGACTCGTCCACCAGCAGGATCTCCGGATCGAGGTGCACGGCCACAGCGAAGCCCAGTCGCGCCAGCATGCCGCTCGAATAGACGCGGATCGGCTCGTCGATCGAGTCCTCGAGCTCGGCGAACGCGATGATGTCGGCCGCCTTGCGCCTCACCTCTGCACGGCGCATGCCGAGCAGCACGCCGTTGAGCAGGATGTTGTCGCGTCCGCTCAGCTCCGGGTGGAAGCCGGCGCCGAGCTCGAGCAGCGGTGACACGCGTCCGCGCACGCTCACGCGTCCGCTGGTAGGCGCAAGGACGCCGGCGATCAGCGACAGGATCGTGCTCTTGCCGACGCCGTTGCGCCCGATGATCGCCACCGACTCGCCACGAGCGATCTCGAAGCTGATGTCGCGCAGGCACTCCCGGCGTGCCGCGTGCATCCGCTGCAACGCGCGCCGCGGCTGCAATAGCAGGCCCTTGACTCCTCCCGCAAGATGCAGCGCGAGCGAGAACGTCTTGCCGACGCCGTCGAAGACGATCACCGGATCTACGTTCACAGCGCTTCCGCGAGCTTCCATCGCACGCGCTGGAAGATCAGGATGCCTGCCGCCATCGACAATGCGCCGGCAATTGCGGCAAGGCCGATGGCCGTCCAATCGATGACGCCATCCAGAAACAGCCGGCGCCACGCGACGATCAGTGGCGCGAACGGATTCAGCGCGAGCAGCGGGGCGAACAACGGAGGCACCATCTTCGGCTCGTAAATGACCGGCGTCAGGTAGAACAGCACCGTCATCACCATCGACAGCAGGCGCTCGATGTCGCGAAAGAACACGTTGCACGACGCAATCGCCAGCGAAAAACCGAAGATGATCAGTCCCTGCAGCAGCAACAGTATCGGGATGCCGATCAGCCACGACCACGCAAGCGTACCGCGGCCGAATGCGAGCATGATCACGGCAAGCACGGGCAGGCACAGCAGGAAGTGCAGCCCTTCGGTGAATACTGTGGAGAGGACGATCAGGTAGTGCGGGAAGCGGACCTTCTTGATCAGCGACGCGTTGGTGATGAACGCCAATGGCGAAAGCGTGATCGCGCTGGACAGCCACTGCCACGGAAACAGCCCGCACAGCAGGAACACGAAATAGCCCTCGATCCTGACGTTGAGGATCGCCTTGAACGCGATCCAGTAGGTGACGGCATACACGATGGGATTGAGCAGAGACCACGCGTAGCCAAGGATCGTGCGCTGGTAGCGGACCTTGATTTCCTTGCCGGTGAGGGTGACCACGAGGTCGCGGTAGTAACCAAGCCGCGCGACGCGTTGTTCATTCACGACTGACACGTCGCAGGTCGGCTTCGACCATCATCGGCACAAGGCGTTCGATCGGCGTCGATGAAGACCAGCCCAGCACTTCGCGTGCCTTCCGCGGATTGCCCAGCAGCAGGTCGACCTCGGCCGGTCGAAACAGCGACGGATCGATCACGACGTGTGCACGGTAGTCGAGTTCCACGCATTCGAACGCGATCCTGCACATCTCGCGCACCGTCGTCGTGGTGCCGGTGGCGATCACGAAGTCGCCGGGCTGGTCCTGCTGCAGCATCCGCCACATCGCATCGACATAGTCGCCGGCGTAGCCCCAGTCGCGCCGTGAGTCGATGTTGCCGAGGCGCAGTTCCTTCTGCTTGCCGAGCTTGATGCGCGCCACGCCGTCGCTGACCTTGCGCGTGACGAACTCGATCCCGCGCAGCGGAGACTCGTGGTTGAACAGTATTCCGCACGACGCGTGCACGCCGTAGCTTTCGCGGTAGTTGATGGTGAACCAATGCGCGGCGAGTTTGGACACGCCATAGGGACTGCGTGGGTGGAATGGCGTCGACTCGTCCTGGCTCGCGGTTTGCACCAGTCCGAACATTTCGCTGGTGGACGCCTGGTAGTAGCGCGCGTCGATGCCCACGCGGCGCATCGCATCGAGCAGGTTGAGCGCACCCATCGCATTCACCTGCGTCGTATGCTGCGGCTGGCTCCACGACGCGCCAACGAAACTCTGCGCGGCGAGGTTGTATATCTCGTCCGGATTGGACCGCGCCACGGCCGCACCCAGCGACGCCGGGTCGGTCATGTCGCCGGAGATGATCTCGATCTCGCCGTCGACGCCGAGTTCGCGCAGGCGCCAGTCGGTTTCGGACGCGCGGCGGGCGACGAGTCCGGCGACGGTATAGCCCTTCTGCAACAGCAATTGCGACAAGTAGGCGCCATCCTGCCCCGTGATTCCTGTGATCAGCGCGCGTTTGCTCATGGTCGGACGTGTGTCATGGGTTGCGTGGCCGCTTGGGCACAGTCTCGTATTATCGCATTCCACGCGCCGAAATCCTGCCATGACCCCGGTACCTTCCCCCGCCGCCGCTGCGCCCCGCGTCGCCATCGTCCACGACTGGCTGGACACGTGGCGGGGTGGCGAGAACGTGCTCGCCGAGATCCTGCGGCTGTATCCGCACGCGGCGTTGTACGCGCTGGTCGATTTCCTGCCCGCCGGGTTGCGCAATCGCCTGGGCGGTCGCCGGGCATCGACGTCGTTTTTGCAACGCATTCCCGGTGCGCGGTGGTATTTCCGTGCGCTGCTGCCGCTGTTTCCGCGCGCGATCGAATCGCTCGATCTGTCCACATTCGACACGATCATCTCGGTGTCGCACGCAGTGGCCAAGGGCGTGCGCGTGCAGCCCGGGCAGCGGCACCTGTGCTACTGCCTGACGCCGATGCGCTATGCATGGGACCTGCGAGACGCGTATTTTCCGTCGACCAGCGCTCGCGCGCTGCTGCGGCCACTGGCGAACCGGGTGCTCGACCGGCTGCGCGACTGGGACCGTGCGACCAGCGCCGGTGTCACCGAATTCGCGGCGATCTCGCATTTCATCGCCGAAAGAATCGCGCGCCACTACGCCCGCCCGTCACGCGTCGTCTATCCGCCCGTCGACACCGGCTATTTCACGCCCGGCGACGACGCCCCTGTGCGCGACTACTACCTTGCCGCGTCGCGCTGGGTGCCCTACAAGCGGATCGACGCGATCGTCGCCGCATTCGCGCGGACGCCTTCGCGCCGCCTCATCGTGGCGGGGGACGGCCCCGATGCGCCGCGCGTGCGCGCTGCTGCCGTCGCTGCCGGCAACGTGACGTTCGTCGGCGAAGTTCCGCGAGAACAGCTGCGTGACATGATGCGTGGCGCGCGCGCATTCGTGTTCGCAGCCGAGGAAGACTTCGGCATCATGCCGCTGGAGGCGCAGGCGTGCGGGACGCCGGTGATTGCCTATCGGCGCGGGGGTGCCGTGGAAACGCTGAGCGTCGACGGCGGCACGGCCACGGCGGTGTTCTTCGACCAGCAATCGCCGTCCGCCATCGCCGACGCGGTGCAACGTTTCGAATCACTGGCAGCACTGGTTGACCCCGCGGATTGCCGCGAAAATGCGCTACGCTTTGAAACCGCGCGCTTTTGCCGCGAATTTGCCGAATTCACCGGAATGCCCGCAGTCGCGCGCAGCGCAGCTGCGGGATAATCCGCGCAATGGTCCGCACTCTGCTCAAACCCCACGCGGCGATGTTTGCCAGCGTGCTGCGCATCCTCGATCCGGCGTGCTCGGTGGCCGCGGGCGTCGGTGCCTTCGCGCTGTACAGCCCTGCGGGCGCTTCGATCGAACATTACACGCTGCTGCTGTTTGCGGGGACGCTGGGCATCATCGTGATCTTCCCCGCATTTCGCCTGTATGACACCTATCGCGGCGCCAGCCTGGTCATCGAGTTGCGCGATCTCGCGCTGGCGTGGACGGCGCTGGCGGCCTCCGCGATCGCCGTATTGTTCATCACCAAGACCGGCGCCACGTTTTCGCGCGGCTGGGTAGCGCTGTGGCTGGCGCTTGGATTCCTGCTCGCGGCAGCGCTGCGGGTGTGCGTGCGCGTCACACTGCGCCATTTCCGTCGCAGCGGGCGCAACCTGCGCTACGTCGCCATCGTCGGCGCCGGGGCGCTCGGAGAGCGCATTGCGCACCAGCTCACCGACGCATCGTGGACCGGCCTTTCGGTCGTCGGCTTCTACGACGACGATGTGCATAAGCACGATGCAATGCTTGCCGGGCACCGCGTACTCGGCACGCTCGAGCAGCTGGCGGTCGACGTCGATGCGCGCGGGATCGACCAGGTGTGGATCGCGCTGCCGCTGCGCGCGGAATTGCGAGTGCGCGCCATGCTCGACATGCTGCGCGACAGCGCCGTCGAAGTGCGGTTCGTGCCGGATATCTTCGGCTTCCACCTGCTCAATCATTCGATCAGCGAGGTTGCCGGGCTGCCCGTGCTGTCACTCACGGCGACGCCGATGGCCGGTTTCGCGCGCATGGCGAAGGCGATCGAGGACAAGCTGCTGGGCGCGTTGCTATTGATCGTCGCGTTGCCGCTGATGGCCATCATCGCGATCGGCGTCAAGTTGTCTTCGCCCGGTCCGGTGTTCTACCGCCAGGCGCGCGTGACGTGGAACGGGGTCCGTTTTTCGATGCTCAAGTTCCGCACGATGCCGGTCGCGGCCGAATCGGCATCCGGCGCAGTGTGGTCGCGACACGGCGAGTCGCGCGCCACCGGTTTCGGCCTGCTGCTGCGGCGCTTGAGTCTGGACGAGCTTCCACAACTCATCAACGTGCTGAAGGGCGACATGTCGCTGGTGGGCCCGCGGCCGGAGCGGCCGGAGTTCGTCGAGCAGTTCCGCCGAGAGATCCCAGGCTATATGCAGAAGCACCTGGTCAAGGCAGGCATCACCGGATGGGCGCAGGTCAACGACCTGCGCGGGGACAGTGACCTTGCGCGACGAATACAATACGACCTTTATTACATCGATCACTGGTCGCTGTGGTTCGACCTGTCGATCCTGGCACTCACGCTTTGGCACATCCTGACGAGCCGCAACGCCCACTGATGGACGCACCCATGGCGGGCGTAGTCGTGCATTCGCCATCGTCGCCGGCGCGCTCGCACTTCGGGCGCGCGGTGCTCGTCGCGGGGATCGTCGGCGTGCTGTCGTTGTGCGTGCTGCTCGGGGCCTACCTTCACTTCGCGGTACCGGGCGCTTGGATCGCACGCGCGCCCGCTCACACCTGGAGCGCGTCCGACCTGACACTCGCGGGCGGCACCGGCAGCGTCGTCGACGGCGTGCTGGTGATCACCGCGACCGGCGCCAACGATACGGCGCTGATTACGCTCAACACCGAGATCCGCAGCTCGGACTATGCCGGCATCGAGTGGGTGGTCAAGGGATTGCCGGACACCGCCGATGCGAGGCTCCTGTGGCGCTCCGACGTGGACACTCGCCGCACCAATCTCGCGTCGGGCATGATCGCAGCGGGTGAACTGCGCACATTCGTGGTCGCGCGCGACCCTGCGTGGATCGGCCGCATCACCGGCATCGCGCTCGCCATCCGCGCGCCGCTGTCGACGCCGATTCGCATCGAGCGCGTCATCGCGCGCCCGATGAGCGCGATGGACATCGCCCGTGACCGGCTGCGCGAATGGACGACATTCGAGGCATTCAACGGTGCGTCGATCAACACATTGACCGGCGGGGCCGACGCACAGGACCTGCCGTTGCCGGCGTTCGCCGCGGCCACGGCGGCGCTGGCCATCCTGCTGCTGCTCGCGCTGCACCGCTTCGCGCCGCGCGTCTATCCGGTGCGCGCGGCGTGCACGATCGCGGGCATGTTCGTTGCGACCTGGTTCATAGTCGATGCACGCTGGGCGCTCAACCTCGCGCGGCAGGCGCATCTCACCTACACGCAATATGCGGGGAAGACGCTCGAGCAAAAGCACCTGGCGGCCGAAGATGGCGAGCTCTACGCATTCGTGCAGAAGTCGCTGGCGCTGATGCCGAAACCGCCGGTGCGTGTATTCGTCGCAGCGGGCGAGCACTATTTCCGCGGGCGCGCGGCTTATCACCTGTATCCGCAGAACGTGCAATTCGAAGCCTTCCGCGACACCGTTGCAGCACCGGCCTGGATGAAAGCCGGCGATTGGCTGCTCGTCTATCATCGGCGCGGCATTCAATTCGACGCGGCACGCAAGTTGCTGCGCTGGGACGACGGGCCGCCGGTCAGTGCGGAATTGAAGCTGCTCGAACCAAACGGTGCCGCGCTGTTCGAGATCCAGGGACACTGATGCAGATCGCACTGGTCCTCATCGCATGGTGCGCCGTTGGCTGCGTCGGCGCATCGCTGGTGCTCGCAACCAGCCCGCGCAACGTGTGGCAATCCGCAGGCGGTGCCGCGTGGGTCGGTGGCGCTGGTTACCTGCTCGGCGCGTTCGTGCTGACGCTATGGATGCGCGCACTGTCGGCAATGAAGATCGATTTCGGCCTTGTCTCAATCGCGCTGCCGCTGCTCGCGCTCGCCGCCGCGGCACTGCTGTTCGCGCGGCGTCGTGGCACGCTGCAACCGGCCGTGCTGCGCTCGGCACTGGCGGAGGCCGTGTGCGCACGCGAGATCGGTGGCTGGCGGCGCGGCGTGTGGTTTGCGCTGGTCGCATGGCTGTGCATTCGTTACCTGTCGTTGTTGATCGACGTCACGCTGCAGCCGCTGTATCCGTGGGACGCGTGGATACAGTGGGCCACCAAGGCCAGCGTCTGGTACGAGTACAAGCGTATCGTCCCGTTCGTCGGCCTCGAACAGTGGCTGGCGGCCGGTGGCACGTACTTCACCGACTCGTCGCCCGGCTACCCGGCAACCATATCGCTGTGGCAGGTGTTTTCGTGCATCGTGCTGCGCGAATGGAACGACGTGCTGATGAACGTTCCGTGGTGGATGCTCGGTGTGGCTTTCCCGATCGCCCTATATGGCGCGTTGCGGCGCATCGACTTCGACGCGCTCGCCGCGCTGGCAGGCGCAGCGGTGATCGCCAGCGTGCCGCTGCTCGACGTGCACGTCGCGCTCGCGGGTTACGCCGACCTGCCGATGGCCGCCTATTTCACGCTGGCAGCCCTCGCGTTGCTGCGCGCATTGCAAACCCGGGGCCGCGGCGACATCGCGGTCGCCGCCGCATTCGCGATCGCCTGCCCGATGATCAAGACGCCGGGCATCGTGTGGCTGCTGACGTTGGCCATACCACCTGTCATCGTGCTGGCACCCCGCCATGGCACGCGAGTCGTGCTGGTCGGCTACGTCGTCGCGCTGGTTGCGCTGCTGGTGCTCGCGCAGACATCGGCAGTGGTGCTCGGCTATCGTCTGCATCTCGACTTCGCACCGCCGTGGAGTGCTCTGTTCGACAGCCTGTTCATGCTCGGCACGTGGAATATCCTGTGGTACGGCGTACTCGCCGCCGCACTGATCGGTGCACGCCAGTGGCTGTTGCCAGCCGTCGCCCCACTGACGATGCTGGTGGGCGCAGGCCTGTTGTTCCTGTTCTTCGTGTTCGCCTTCACCAACGCGCGCGGCTGGGTGGAATCGCAGACCACGGTCAATCGCGCGGTGCTGCACCTTGCGCCCCTGCTCGTCGTGTGGGCAATGGTCGTGTTTCGCGCATGGACACGACGACAGGCGCAAGTGAACGAGCATCTTGAATCGCCACCCTTGCCCGTGGCAGCCGGTGCCTGACATCTTCGCGACGTGATCGAGCTTGCCGACGTCACGCTGCTCGCCGCGGATACGGCCAACCATGCGCTTGCGTTGCGCGCGCTGCGCCATTCCATGGCGCACATCCGCTTCGCGCGGGTTGCGTGGCTGACCGACGCCGTTCCAGCGTCCCTCGACGTCGGCGCCGGCATCGACGTGGTGCCGATCGCACCAATTCGTTCGCGCGACGACTACTCTCAATTGATCCTGAAATCGCTGGCCGCGCACGTGGCCACATCGCACGTACTGGTGGTGCAGTGGGACGGCTATGTAATCAATGCCGCTACGTGGGATCGCGAATTTCTCGCCTGTGACTACGTTGGCGCGAAGTGGTTCTGGCACAAGGACGGCATGACCGTCGGCAACGGTGGATTCTCGCTGCGCTCGCGCAAGCTGCTGCTGGCGCTCGCCGATCCGCGCATCGCCGGTGACGAAGCCGAAGATGATATTGTGTGCCGCCGCTTCCGGCCGTTGCTCGAACGTGAATATGGGATTCGCTTCGGCGACGAGGCGATGGCCGACCGGTTCTCGTTCGAAACGTCGCATCCGGTCGGCAAGCCGTTCGGCTTTCACGGCCTCTGGAACTTCGCGCGCGTGATGCGCGACGATGAGATCGCCACGCTGGTCCCGCATTTCTCCGACGCCGTCGTGCGCTCGCCGCAATGCCTGCAGCTGCTGCACAATGCGCGTGCGCTCGGGCAGTGGCGTGCGATCGCGGCGCTCGGCGCGCGCATGTTGCAGGCAGATCCCGCGCGGCCTGATGCGCTCGCCGCCGTGGCCGATGCGCGGCACCGCGACAATCCTTACGCAGGCGTGTCACGCAACGGCCGGTGCCCCTGCGGCAGCGGCCGGCGTTTCAAGGAGTGCCATGGTCGCGTTGAGGCTGCCGCAGCCACGCTAGCGTCTCCCGCAGTTGCCAGCGGAGAGGCGCTGCAGGCGCGAGGCCTGCGCGCGCACCGTGCTGGCGACCTCGATGCGGCCGAGCGCGACTACCGCGCCGCGCTGGCCGCCGATCCCGACGCGATGCATGCGACCCATTACCTCGGCGTCGTTCACTACCAGCGCGGACGTTTCGACGACGCATTGCCGCTGATCGAGCGTTCGCTGCGCGAGGTGCCGCGCGAAGTCGAGTTCCACAACAATGCGGGCCTGCTGTACACCGCGATGAACCGCATCGACGATGCCGTCGACGCGTTCCGGCGGGCGCTCGCGCTGCACCCGGATCACAAGGCCGCATGGAACAACCTGGGCCTCGCACTGACGCAACGCAACGACCTCATGCCGGCGGCCGACGCCTACCGCAGCGCGCTGGCGGTGGATGCGGAATTTTCAGAGGCACGCTGGAACCTTGCGCTGGTGCTGCTGGCGCAGGGCGACTTCGCCAATGGCTGGACGCACTACGACGCTCGCCTCGAAATTACCGCGCTCGGCGCCCGCGCGCCTCCGTTCGCCGGCGCGCAGTATCGTGGCGAACCGCTGCGTGAGCGCACGCTGCTGCTCAGCGCCGAGCAAGGATTCGGCGACACGCTGCAATTCATCCGCTTCGCGCAAGCGTTTGCAACACGCGGCGCGCGCGTGATCGTGCAGACGCCTCCCGCACTGGCTGCCCTGTGTGCATCTGCTCCCGGCGTCAGCCAGGTGGTCGCAACCGGCGACGCTCTGCCTGCGCATGACTACAGCCTGCCGTTGCTTTCATCGGCCCGCGTGCTGGCACTCGACGCCGCCGGCATCGCGACGCCGATCCCGTACCTGCATGCCGAGCCCGCGCGAATTGCCCACTGGAGAAAGGTCGTGGCCACGCATCCTGCGCGCTTGCACGTCGGATTGTCGTGGGCGGGCAATCCACGCCATGCCAACGATCGTCGCCGTTCCGTCCCATTGACGATGGTCGCGCCACTGTTCGCGCTGCAGGGCGTGGCGTGGTACTCGTTGCAACATGTCGATGGCGAGGCGCAGATCGAGACGGTGCCAGCCGCGCACGCGATGCACCTCCTCGATGCGCGGCACAATTTCGATGACAAGGCCGCATTGATCGGTGCGCTGGACCTGGTGATCAGCGTGGACACCGCCAACGCCCATCTGGCGGGTGCGCTGGGTGCGCCGCTATGGGTGCTGCTGCCCTATGCCGCCGACTGGCGCTGGGGCGTCGCCTGCGCAACGACGGCGTGGTATCCGAACGCTCGCCTGATCCGCCAGCGGGCATCGCGCGACTGGCACGAACCGCTGCGTGAGGTGCAGGATGCGCTGCGCGCGCGCCTGTCGGGTTGACGATGCCGGCTCGCAACGATCCGTGTCCCTGTGGCAGCGGCAAGCGCTACAAGCATTGCCACGGGACGCCAGGCGCCGATGCGTTGCCCGACACGACGGCAGCAGTTGCCGAGCAGCGTGCCGCAAGCCCGCCGCCCGAGGCGGCTCCGATCGTGCTGCTGCGCGACGCCGCGCGGCGCGCGACCGGCGATGCGCAGGCGGATGGCTGGCGCGCGCTGCTCGCATTGCGTAATGGCGACTCCGAAGCGTTGTTCAGCCTCGGCAACGTCGAGCGCAATCGCGAGTCCTATGCGCTCGCCGCCGAACACTACGAGGCGGCGCTCGCGTCGGCGCCCGACCACGGGGGCCTGCTCAATAACCTTGGACTGATGTACGAGAAGCTGGGGCGCCTGGCGGATGCCGAGGCGAAGTTCCGTCATGCGCTGGAGCTCGCGCCGGATGGCATGCAGCCACTCGCCAACCTCGCGCAGAATCTGTTCCAGCAACGTCGCTACACCGATGCCGTCGAATATTTCGACCGGCTGGTACACCGCCATCCGGCGCTGCCGCACGCGTCGCTGCACGGCAACCATGGCCTGTGCCTGACGCTGGTCGGCCGGCTGAACGATGCCGAGGCGGCACTGGCCCGGGCGATGGACCTCGATCCGACGCTCACCACCCTCGCGCGCAACCGCGCGCTGCTGCTGATCTCGCAAGGCCGATGGCCGACGGCGCTGCCGTTGCTCGAAATGGCGACGGCGGCCGATCCCGAAGACATCTTCGCAGTCAGCGCGCTCGCGCACTGCCGTGCCAACAGCGCGGACTGGAGCGACGAAGGCGCCGCGATCGGGCGCGTCGTCGATTCGCTGCAGCGGCTGCCCGACGCAGGCGCCGCACGGGTGATGCCTCTCGACATCCTCGCGCGATTCGACGACCCGACGCTGCAGCGGCGTGCGACGCGCGGATGGGCGCCGCCGCAATCCACGTCGCCAATGGCCATCGATCCCGCGCGACGACGACTCCACCTCGGCTTCGCGTCCAGCGATTTCTGCAACCATCCCGTCGCACGTTTGCTGCTGGGTCTGCTCGACAGGATCGACCGCACCCGCTTTGAAGTCTCCAACATCGCCATCGGCCCGCAGCGTCTCGACGACGAGATCCTCGCGCGCAGCAAAAGCGCATGTGACCGCTACGTGGAGATCGGCGGCGGCGCGCTGCCGCGCGACGACGTCGACCGCGTACAGGCACTCGGCGTGGACGTGCTGTTCGACCTCAACGGCGTGACGGGCGCCAGCCTGCCGGCACTGTTCGCGCTGCGCCCGGCGCCCATGCAGGTCAATTTCCTCGGCTTCACATCGACGATCGATTGCGCAAGCTACGACTACATCATCGCCGACAGCTATTGCATTCCCGAGTCGATGGCCGGCCACTACGCGGAGCGGGTGTTGCGCATCGACCCCTGCTACCTTCCGTCCGACGCATCGCGCACGCTGTCCGAGCCCGCGCCGACCCGTGCGGACTACGGCCTGCCAGAGGACGCCGTTGTGCTGGCGATGTTCAGTGGCGCGTACAAGATCATGCCCGAGGTGTTCGCGCGCTGGATGGCGCTGATGCGCGCGCGACCGGCGACGCTGATGTGGCTGCGGCCGCAGATCGCGTCCGTTGCCGATAACCTGCGCCGCGCAGCCGAGGGGCATGGCGTGGCGGCTACCCGCCTGGTGTTCGCCAACGAGGATCGTCTCGAGCGGTACCTGGCGCGCTTCCGCGTGGCCGACCTGATGCTCGATACCTGTCCATTCGGCTCGCACACGACCGTCAACGACGCGCTGTACGCCGGACTACCGGTGGTCGCGCTGGCAGGCCGCAGTTTTGCTGCCCGCGCATCAGCGAGCCAGCTTGCAGCGATGGGAATGCATGAACTCATCGCCAGCGACCTTGACGACTACGTGCGCATCGCCACGATGCTCGTCGACGATCGTGCGCGACTCGCGCGGGTCACCGCAGCGGTGCGCGATCCCGGCGCGCGCCGCGGCCTGTTCGACATGCAGCGCTATGCGGCGCGCTTCGCTGATGTGATCTTCGATGCTTGGCGCGCCCTCGCGGAGGCGCGCCGCCACACCTGAATCGCGATCGGAGAGCAACGCTGCGCGCTACGTCGTGCGCACGCCGCGCGCGGATCAGCGTGCGTGTCGCTCGATCGCGGCGGCCAGCGCCGCCACCGGCGTCGCATCGTCGAAGATCGCTGCGCGCCGCTCGCGGATCCGTGCCGATTGTGCGTCGCGCCAGCCGCGATCGTGCGCAACGCGCTCGGCGATTGCCAGGTAGCCCGCGGCGTCCGTGGCGGTGAGGCCGTCGATTTCCATCAACTGCAGCATGCCGGCACTCTGCCGCGCGCGCATGTAGCGTCCCGGCAGCGTCACGATCGGCAGGGCTGCGGCGATCGCGTCGAGCGACGTGTTGCCGCCCGACCAGCGCGTCGTATCGAGCATCGCGTCGCACACCGAGTTGACGCGCAGGTACTGGTCGTGGCGCATGCCGGGCAACCAGATCACGCGCAACGCCGCGTCGATGCCCGCCGCATCCAGCGCGCGCGCGAAGCGCGTGTGAAAGCGCGCCGTGATGTACGGATTGAGACCGTTGAACAGCACCAGCGACGCGCTCGGTATGCGCGCCAGCACCTCGACGAACAGCGCATCGTCGAGCGGGTGAATCTTGAACAGCGACTGTGGGCACAGGAACAACGTGCGGTCCTGCGGCAATCCGAGGCTCGCGCGCGTCGCGTCCGGCGGCGCCGCCGGCATCCGGTATTGCGTGCCGATGCCCGGCAAGCGGACCAGGCGCTCGCTGTAATGCGATTCGCCGTCGGCCGGCTCCATCGCATCGCTCGAGAAATACAGGTCGATCGCCGCATGCCCGGTCGTCACCGGATGGCCCCATCCGGCGCACTGCAGCGGCGCGAGGCGCAGCGCCGCCAGGATGAACGACGTCGCGTCCATCCCCAGCTCGGGATACACGATCACATCGAGCGCGTCCGCGCGCATTACCTGCGCAATCTGCGACGGCGTGCGGCGCGGCAACTGCCGGAAGATGTCCGCGGACGCGCGCAGGTCGGCGACCAGGCGATCGTCGGCGGGATGCAGGTGGTAGACGGCGATCTCGAAGCGCGCGCGGTCGAGCCCGGTGATCCAGCTCGCAAAGTAGCGGCCGACGGTGCCATCGCGAAAGAACGACGACACGAAACCGATCCGCAACCGCGTTCCGTCGCGCGCCGGCGCTGGCGCGAGCGCCGGCTGTCCCGCCAGCAGCGACGCCATCAGCGACGCGTAGCGGCGCTGCAACGGCAGGTCGTCGTCGCCCTGGTAGGCGAGCAGGAAATTGCTCCAGCGCAGCCGATCGAGGCGCGCGTCGGGATCGAGCCCCGCGGCGGCGACGGGCAACTCGTGGGCCAGCGCGCGCAGGCCGTCGTCGTATTCGCCGCGCGCGCGTGCGACATCTGCCACATCGACGTAGACATTCGGCAGCAGCAACCGGCGTCCGATCTGCGCGCGCAATACGGACGGGTCGCGGCGCGCGCCTTCGTCGAACACGCGGCGCGCCCCGGCAAGGTCATCCGCTTCAGCCAGCGCGCGACCCAGCTGGATGCATACCTCGCCATCCGCCGGTGCGTGCTTGGCGGCAAGCGCGTAGAGCTTGATGGCGTCGGCGAGACGGTCGTTGCGCTGGCGGATCGCGGCCAGCGCCGTCAGCGCATTGACCTGCCGTGGATTGATCGTGATCGCGCGCTCAAGCGCACGTTCGGCGTCGTCCGTCCTGCCGAGGTCGCGCAGCGCCGTACCGAGGTTCGCATGCGCATGCGCGTAACCGGGATCGATCGCCGCCGCGCGCTCGAACGCCTGGGCGGCTTCCTGCAGCGCGCCGGATGTCCACAACGCGCTCCCCAGGTTGTTCCAGGTACGCGCGTGGCTCGCGTCGAGCGCGAGCGACTGGCGAAAGTGACCGATCGCGCGTTGCGGATCGCCGGTCACTGCATGCAGCGTCGCGAACTCGGACCATGCCCTGGCATCCTGCGGCACAAGTTTCGTCACCGCATCGAGATCGGCGAACGCGGCAGGCAGGTCGTGCAGCGCCTCGGCGGCGCGCGCGCGGACCCGCAACGCGGCCACCCGCTGCGCAAGCGCCAGCGTCGACGTGGCAAGTTCCGCTGTTGCCACGGCACGCGCGGCAACAGCGTCACCCGCCTGCATCGATTGCGCCGCCCCCGCGATCCGTTCAGCTGGCGTCGGCATCGGCCGCATCCATGGCAGGTGCGGTTGCAGGCGGTGCGGCCAGCGCGGCCTCGTAGGCCGCTTCCAGGTGCCGCGTATAGACCGCAGCGTCGGTCCATGCAGACCGCGCAAGACAAGCTGCGATCGACTCGCGCACGTCGCGATTGAACGCCGGATCATTGGCCAGCCGCACGGCAATCTCCACGTACTCCTTGCCGCTGCTGGCAATCGTGCGCGTCTCGCCAAGCGCACTCAACAGCGTGAATCCGCTGCGCTCCCCGTGCGCCTGTCCGCACAGCGTGACGACGGGGACACGCATGTTGATCGGCTCCAGCGTCCCGTTGACGTTGCCGAAGGGCATCGGATCGAGCACCAGGTCAACGAGCGCATAGCGCGCGAGGTTTTCCGCCTCGTCGCGGCCGTGCGGCAGGATGATCGCGCGCGACGGGTCGATGTTCGCGGTGGCGAGGATCGCCGGGTAGGCGTCGCCGAGCCACGCGGCATTGGGCGAGAACGCGAGCCGCGCGTTCGGAACGCGCTCGAGGATCTCCCGCCACAGCGCCATCGTGCGCCGCGACAGCTTGAGCGGCGTGACGAACGCGCCCAGCACGATGGTGTCGTCGGCGATGCCAAGCGCCCCGCGGTGGAATGGATGCTCGAGTGCCGGTGTCATTCGCCGGAACGGATAGACGCAGCCTTCCATCGGCAACAACCTCTCGACGAGGAACTTGCCGTTGGCTGGAAGATCGGCGAAACGATCGGTCAGCTTGAAGTCGACGGCCGACAGGCCGAGCGCCCCGGCGCTCCCCACGTGCGTGATCTGTACACGTGCCGGCTTGCGCGCGAATATCGCCGGGCGTGCGCCGCGCGTGTGCGTCGACAGGTCGACAAGGATGTCGAGGTCCGCCACCGCGATGCGTCGCACCGCCTCCGCGTCGGACAGGCCGGCCAGCGACTCGAACGCGTCGCCGAGCGCCCGATACTGCGCGGTAACGTCGTCGTCGATCGCCGACGTCGAATACAGGTGGATGGCGAAACGGCTGCGATCGTGGTGGCGAATGGGATCCAGCATCATCCGGCCCATCACGTGCTCGCGCAGATCGGCCGATACGTAGCCGATGCGCAACGGACCCGGCGCGCGCGATGCGTGGCGTGGCAACGCTTCGCCATAGACGCGCTTCGCCGCGCGGTCGTATGTCGCGTACAGCGATGCCTGCGTATCCGCGCTCACGTCGAAGAACAGCATCAGGTACAGCAGTTGCTCCAGCGAATCGACCAGGTCCAGTTCGCTTGCCGGCTTGAATTCGTCGCGAGAAAGTCGATCGATGTAGCGGTGCACCTTGGCAAAGTCGCCCATGTACTGGTAGTACTCGAGCGCATTCGCCACCAGCCCGAGCGCATCCGGGCATGCGCTGGCGAAACGCTCGAACGCCCGCATCCATTGCGCACCGCGCCCGGCGCGCGACAGCACGTCGAGCAACGTACGGTGCGCCTCGGCGCGCACCGGCTGGCGCCTCAGCACGTATTCCAGCGCAGTCACTGCTGAATCGGTCTCGCCCAGCTCGTCGAACACCACGCCGAGATTGAAATGCGCATCCACGAGATCGGGCGCCAGGTCGAGCGAGCGCTGATAGGAACGCGCGGCATCCCCCACGTAGCGCAACATTTGCATCGCCACGCCGTGGTTGTAATGCGTCTCGCCATCCAGCGGCTCATGCGCCAGCGCCGCGGCGAACGCCTCGACCGCGGACCCGCCATCGCGTTGCGCGAGCGCCGCATGGCCGATGGCGCGCAGCGTCGGCACGTCATTCGGATCGAGAACGAGGCCCTGCTGCAGCAGGTCGCGCGCCTCCGCCGCGCGGTGCCCGGCGAGCATCAGTTGGGCGAGTGCAACGCGCGAGCGCGCATCGTGCGGCGCCACATCGACGGCGGCGGCGAAATCCTGCGCCGCACCTTCGGCGTCGCCGCTGTCACGACGTAACGCGCCACGCAGGTAGAGCGTGGGCGCATGCGCGGGCTGCTCGAGCAGCATCGCATCGTAGATGCTGCGTGCCTGCGCAGGTTGTTGCCCACGATGTGCTTGGATCGCCTGGGCGAGCCGTGACTGCATGTCGCCAGCGGTGAGCGCGGTGCGCGATGGCGCCTGCACCAGCAGCGCATCGATTGCGCCGGCCCATTCGTCGCGCTTCGCCGGCAACAGCACATCGATCAACGGGGCGGCCGGGTGGGGTGACTGCGCGACGCTGGCGATCCTCCGCGCCGGGCGCGCCGCGAACAGCCTCCCGATCGGACGCTTGAAATGGGTGAGGTCGAGCAACAGGTCCGGATCGGCGGCGGCCAGCGCGCGCGCGGATTCGATGTCGGGGTGCAACGGCATCTGCGTCACTCGCGCACCCGCGAGCCCCGTGGAGGGCAGGCGGTCGACAACCCGTTGCGCGTCGCCGAAGGCGGCGAATGCGAGATCGAGTCGCACTTCACTCTCCTTCAATGCGGCCGCCAGCGCAAGCCACTCCCGATCATCGATCTCGATGGCCTCGGTGTCGACCAGCACGATGACGCGCACGCGCATGCCCGCCGTGCGCAGCGGCCATAGCAACGGAATTTCACTGCGGAAACGCGCCGCGCACGCGCCACAGTAACGGTCCGCTGCATGCTGCGACAGCGCCGCCCGGGCGTGCGCAAGCCGTTCGCGATCGACGCTTGCTTCAGCCGGCTGCGAGGCGTGGCCGGCGAGCGTGCTGGGGTCAGCCTTGATTGCCGCCAACCGCAGCGCGAGCTTGCGCAAACCCTCGAGATCGTCGTCGCCGATCTCGGCATCGATGCGCGCAGCGATCTGCGCAATGGAAAGTCCTGCGGCAGCATGCGCCACCAGGTCGAGCGCGATCTCGTCCACATGGCGCGCCAGCATCTCGCGCAATTGCGGACAGTCGTCCAACGCGCACCCGCCGAGCGCGCGCGCAAGCGCGCGGCCCATGTATGCCGTGCGCAGCATGACCGGCATCCGCTGCAGCAGCGCACGCAGCTTCTCGCCGGTAGCAGGGCGTTGCGCAGGGTCGGCCAGCAGCGCCAGTGCCTCTATGAATTGCGCGAGCGAATCGCGCGGCGATACCTCGCGCACATGGGCCGCCGCGCGTGCGGCGAGCGTGTCGTCGCCGACGAACATCGCGGCTTGCATGATCGATTGCCACGTCGGCAGATGCGAGGGGAGCCGATCCGCCGCCTCCAGCCATGCGGCGATGGCGTCGTGCGGCCTACCGAGCCGCCACAGCGCTTCGGCGATACCGGACAACGGCGGGTACGCGCGCGGCTGCAGCCGGGCAGCTTTGCGAAAACACGACAGCGCATCGATCGCGCGTCCCCCGACAAGGTGCGCGCGGCCGAGCTCGTTCCATTCGGCGAATGAAACCGCCATCAGCGAAGGCGCGCCTTCAACGCCGCGATGAACCGCGTCGGCATCCGCCCGTACAGCGTCGCGCCCAGCGGCGTGCGCCGTGCACGCATCGCCCAGCGTGCAACATTGACGCGCCATGAACGTCCGGCGGACATCGCGGCCGCGGGACGCGCCGGCGGCTGCCATGGAACATATCCCAGCGCATCGCGGAGCCTCGCGCGCTCGAAGCGCTCCGGCAACGCGGCTCCCGCGGGTGCGGCCACGCGGTCGTAGAGCTGCAGTGTCATGGTGGCCATTGTCGAGGGCACCTGCGCGACGATCCGCAAGGCCGCCTCGGCGGCCGCATGTCGCTGAGGCGCATCGTCGCCAACCAACAGCGATTCGATTTTCGCGAACATCGCATCCGCATCGCGCCATTGCAGGTCGGACAACACGATTCCGGCGGCATGCTCCCGCACACGTTCCGCCAACGCCCCGATCGGCGGCACCAGCACCGGCTGTCCCGCGGCCCAGGCTTCCGACAGCGTGTAGCAGAACGTCTCGGGTCCGCTGGACGGGTAGAGCACGAGATCCACACCATACGCGCGCAACAGTTGCGGCAGTATCTGCGCCCGATAGCGGCCGTGCACGGTGAAGGCCTTGTCGTCGCTCTGCCAGGGCCCATGCTGGCGGTCGAGGTACCCGATCAGCACGAAGCGGATCGGTGCCGCTCGCGAGCGCGCCAGGGCGACCAGCGCCTCGAGCCTTCGCGCACCCTTGTCGGGGCCCACCGCGCCGAGCACTGCTACAACCTTCGCGCCATCCGCCGGCAGCGGCAACGCGTCATTCGCGTGTGCTGCGACATTCGACTCGACATCATTACCGTGCGCAATCACCACGGGCTTTCTATCAAAGTAGCGGGCAAACGTGTCCGCCGCGAAGTGCGAAGGCGCGATCAGGAACGCAGCACGCTCCACCAGCCGGCGATGTCGCGCGCGCCAGTCGACGATGTCGATCGCTGCAAACGGCGGCTGCGCGGCGAGGCAGCGGCTGCAGACCGCCGGGTCGGTCACCGCGCCGCAGTACGCGCCGCTGGCATCCTGCAACGTGATCGTCGGACAGGCAAAATTGAGATCGTGGACCGTGTAGCCGAATGGCAGCCCGGGCGCCTCCAGGGCCTCGAGCACGCCTTCGCGGCATGCCGAGATGTTGTGCAGGTGGATGAGGTCGATGCCGAAAGACGCGCAGATGCCGCCGACGAATGCGGGCCATGACTCGTTTGCCGCGCGCCTCAACGCGTAGGTGCAACTGCTGCCGTCGGCGCGGTGCTCCTCGACCTGCCATGCATCGCCGACGGCGACGGCGAGGAAGTGGCGGCGCGCCAGGCGCGATGCGCCGATCAGCGAGCGAACATGCAATTCGGTGCCGCCGCCGTGATGATGAACGATGTGCAGCACCCCTCGCGCAGGCTGCTCGAGCAGCGCCTGCTGCGTGCGTGCGGCTTCGCGGATTGCGCGCACGGGATCGGACGCGACATAGCGCGCAACGAGCTCCGCGTAGCCCGCGTGGCGAGCGAGCAGCGTCTGCGTATTCTGCGGTACCAGCAATTCCTTCTGCGTGGTGAACGAGCGACCGCCGGTGTGCGCAACGAAGGTGTCGTCCGCGAGCACATTACGCCAGCCGTGGGCCGCCGCGCGCAGGCAGAAATCGTTCTCTTCGCCGTACCCCGCGCCGTACGCGATGTCGAACAGGCCGATGTCGTCGATCAGCGCGCGGCGCACGTAGAAGCAGAATCCGACACCGGTCGGCAGGTCCGGATACGAAGGCACCGCGGCGTGCGCCAGCGCTTTCGCCGTCGCCGACGGTTCGGCACCTGGCGGCCACGGGTTGTTCACGCAGAACAACGGATAGGACAGGATTTCCGCGTTGTTGGAAAACGGCGTGATCGTGCCGATCGCCGGATCCGATCCGGCGCAACGCAACATCGAGTCGATCCAGCCCGCGCTGACGATGGTGTCGGAGTTGAGCAGCACCACGTCGTTGCGCGACAGCGACATCCCCCGGTTGGCGGTTCTGGTGAACCCCAGGTTGACCGGATTGGACAGCAGCGTGAGTTGCGGCAGCGCCTGCGCCGCAAGCTCGGCGAACAGTGTCGCGATCCGCGGATCGGGGGATGCGTCGTCGATCAGCGTCAGCCGGTGCCGCGCCTCGGTGTGGCGCAGCACGCTGTCGACGCAGATGCGCACATCCTCCGGGGCGTTGTAGACCGGGATGACGATGTCGACGTCGCGGCTCATCGACTGCGCAATCGCGTCCACCACGCGCGCAACCGCAGCCCCGGCAGCGCTCGCCACCATTGCCAGCTGTGGCGGTGGTCGATGATTTGCTCCTGCGCGGCCAGTTGCGCCTGCGCCTCGGCAAATTGCGCCTGCGCCTTAGCGTGTTGCGCCTGCGCGTCCGCCACCTGCTGGCGCGCCGCGGCGATGTCGGCGTCCCGCGCCAGCGCCACCTCGCGCGCCACAGCAAGGTCGCGCTGGGTTATCGCGTCGCGGGTGTCGCGCTCCTGTTCCTGGCTCTCGAACCGCATCATCCGCAGCACCTGCTGCTGCAACAGCGCGTCGCGTTCGGCGATGATGCCATCGCGGAATGCCACCAGCCGTTCCAGGTGCTCCACGTGCTGCGTCCGCGTGTCGAGCATCCGCGTGCGCTCGCCAAGCATGGCGTCGAGGCGCATCGCCTCGCGTTCCGCCGCATAGCCGCGCTCGATCTCGGACCCGGCCTCATCTGCAAACAGCGACACGCGGGCTGCCTGCGGCGGCAGCATTGCCGAATCGGCGGCAGCCAGCACCAGGTAGTACATCGCGTCGGGCAGCGACGCGGGTTGCACGCCGTCGGTGCCGCCGACCCATGCCGCGACGCCCTCGTCCACGCTGCGTTCGCTCCAGATCGTCGATCCCATCCACATCCGCTGGCGGAAGTACGCGCGCGCCGCGAAATGGGCAGCCAGCAGTCCATCCAGCTCGTCGCGATCGTGTTCGTGCAGATGGAATGGGTTGCGAAAGTCGCGCTTCTGCGAATACTCGACACGGTTCGGCGCGGACATCACGACAAACCCATCCGGCGCCAGCACACGCGCGAACTCGGCCAGCATCCGCGGCTGCTCCGCGGCCGGAAGGTGCTCGATGGTCTCGAACGAGACAATCGCGTCGACGCTGGCGTCGGCCAGCGGCAGCGCCGTGGCCGACGCCGCGAGAAACGCAAGGTTGGCGATGTGCGCGTAGCGTTCGCGCGCGTGCGCGATGGTGACGGCATCGATATCGATCCCGGTCACCGCCTTCGCCAACCCGCCGAGCAGCGCGCTGCCGTAGCCTTCACCACACGCGACGTCGAGCACGCGCTTGCCGGCTACCAGCGCGCGCGCGAATGCGTAGCGATGCACGTGTTCGTAGACGATCTCGCCGGCGACGCCGGGGATGAAACGCTCGCCGGTGAATTCGAGTTCGGTCGTCATCGTCCGTCTGCGTGGCCTGGTCCGCGTGCGCAATCCAGCCAGCGATGTGGCAGCCGCACCATGCCGAATTCGCGCGCGTCTCCGGTCACCGTCAGCGCAGTCTCGACATTATCGAACAGGCGCACGCCTTCGGGGTCCAGCGCGTGCGCGCGGATCGTGTACTTTCCCGGCAGCAGGTCGAGCGACGGAAACTCGATGG
>JBDTJK010000132.1:0-2629 GCA_039935875.1 Casimicrobiaceae bacterium | reverse complement strand
GGGCGCATCGTCGATTACAAGGCAGCCGCGATACGTCCGTTCGACGAGGTCAAGGATGAGATCAGGCGGCAGTTGACGCGGCGCGATGCGTCGGCGCTCGCGCAGAAGGCCGGTGCCGCGCGCATGGGTGCATTGGAAGCCGGCAAGAGCGACAAGGATGCGGGCGTGTCGTTCGCCAAGCCCGAGGAACTGCTGCGTTCGCAAACCGGACCCGGGATGCCGCCGGATGCGCTGGTGCGCGTGTTCAGCGTAAATCCCGGCAAGTTGCCGGCCTACGTGGGGGCAACCAACGAGCGCGGCGGATATTCGATCTACCGGGTGTCGAAAGTGATCGAGCCCGAGAAACTCGACGATGCGCGCCTCAAGCTGGCGACCACGCGCATGGGAGAACAGGTCGGACGCGAGCTGCTGACGGCTTACCTCGCCGGGCTCAAAGCCCGTGCCGACGTCAAGATCAACCAGGTGGCGCTGGAACGCAAGGTGGCGCAGCCCTGAGCGCGGCGCCGTCGCGGCATCAGGCCGTCGACGCGCCGCAGAATTTCTTCTCGTTCTCGGTCTGCTTTTCCATCTCGGTCGCGCGCGCAGTTGCATCGAGGATCACGCGCGCACCCTTGTCGTCGTACTTGTAGACCGGCATCCCGGCGCGCATGTCCTTCAGCTTGCCGCGCACGACCAGGCACAGGTCGCGACGCTGCGTGTTCTGCTGCTTGTCCTTCTCGGCCTTGACCTCGGCGCCCACGCGGTCCTGCTGGCGCTTCCTGAGATCGGCATCTTTCTGCGCCATTTCCTTGATCGCGTTCGGATTGGCGACCGGCGGCGCGGGACCGATCAATTCGGACTTGATGTCGCCAGGCGGCGGCTGGTCCGAATAGACGACGTGACCATTGGCATCGGTCCACTTGTACGTCGCGGCGCTCGCTTGTGTCGTGAACGCGACGAGTGCCAGCGCGCACAAGCCGCCCGTCGCCCAGGCCGCCCGCCGGTCGCGCAGCCGCTTACTGCCGGCGTGTGATTGCGTTACGACTCGAAGCATGGAATGCCTTGGCGTACGGATGATCGCCGCACGGTACCCCAGTGCCCGGCACCCGTCAACGGCGGCCAGACGAGCGTCGTCACGCGTGTATAATCGGTTTTTGCGCACAGGAGTTTTTTTCAACAATGCGTGTCGTCCGCAAAGCGCTCACATTCGACGACGTCCTGCTCGTCCCCGCACACTCCCTCGTAGTCCCGCGTGACGTCCACCTCGGCACGTACCTGACCCGCTCGGTCAAGCTCAATATCCCGCTGCTGTCCGCGGCGATGGATACCGTCACCGATGCGCGCCTCGCCATTGCCATGGCGCAGGAAGGCGGCCTGGGTATCGTGCACAAGAACATGGCGCCGGCGCGCCAGGCGGCCGAAATCGCCAAGGTCAAGCGGTTCGAAAGCGGCGTGGTCAAGGATCCGATCACTGTCCCGCCGACGATGAGCGTGCGCGACGTCGTCGCGCTGACGCGCAAGCACCGCATATCGGGATTGCCGGTGGTGGCCGACGGCAAGGTCGTCGGCATCGTCACCAACCGCGACCTGCGCTTCGAGAACAACCTCGACCAGCCGGTATCCGCGATCATGACCCCGGCCGCGCGTCTCGTGACCGTCCCCGAAGGCACCGACCTCGACGATGCCAAGGCGCTGATGCACCGCCACCGTCTCGAGCGCGTGCTGGTTATCAACCCCGCCAACGAGCTGCGCGGCCTGATCACCGTGAAGGACATCCAGAAGGCGACCGAGCATCCGCTGGCCAGCAAGGACGACATGGGCCAATTGCGCGTGGGCGCGGCCGTGGGCACCGGCGCCGACACCGACGAGCGCGTCGAGCTGCTGGTGGCGGCGGGCGTCGACGTGCTGGTGGTGGATACGTCGCACGGCCATTCGCAGGGCGTGCTCGACCGTGTGCGCATGGTCAAGAAGGGCTACCCGAACGTGCAGGTCATCGGCGGCAATGTCGCCACCGCGGATGGTGCGAAAGCGCTTGCGGATCACGGCGCCGACGCGGTCAAGATCGGCATCGGACCGGGATCGATCTGCACCACGCGCATCGTCGCGGGTGTCGGCGTGCCGCAGATCGCCGCCATCCAGTTCGCCATCGAAGGGGTCGCCAAGTCTGGCGTGCCGCTGATCGCCGACGGCGGCATCCGGTACTCGGGTGACATCGGCAAGGCGATCGCCGCCGGCGCGTCCTGCGTGATGCTCGGCAGCCTGTTTGCCGGTACCGAGGAGTCTCCCGGCGACATCGAGCTCTACCAGGGCCGCTCGTACAAGAGCTATCGCGGCATGGGCTCGCTGGGCGCGATGCGGGAGGGCAGCTCAGACCGTTATTTCCAGGATGCCGAAGGCGAAGGCGCGGCGGAGAAGCTGGTGCCGGAAGGCATCGAAGGCCGCGTGCCGTACAAAGGTCCGCTGTCGGCCGTGATCCACCAGCTGATGGGCGGGTTGCGCGCCGCGATGGGCTACTGCGGATGCGCGACCATCGAGGACTTGCGCACGCGCGCCGAGTTCGTCGAGATCACCAGCGCAGGCGTGCGCGAATCGCACGTGCACGACGTGACGATCGTCAAGGAAGCGCCCAACTACCGCACCGAATGACGCC
>JBDTJK010000131.1:0-3119 GCA_039935875.1 Casimicrobiaceae bacterium | reverse complement strand
CCCATGTTGAAGTCGTCGGCGCAGAAGATCATGAAGCGGTCGAGATCGTATTCACGTCCGAAGCGCTGTTCGTCCCAGCGCATCGCGTTCTTCAGACACGCCATCGCATGCGTGCAGCGTGGCAGGTTTTCCGCCGTCGAGTAGATCGACAGGCGCACGTTGCGCCCGCTGGCCGTGGTGAACGCGTCATCGAGGACTGCCAGGTCGCCGGCCACCAGCGCGAAGAGATAAGAAGGCTTGGGAAACGGATCGTGCCACTTTGCGTAGTGCCTTCCGGCTTCGATCTCGCCTTGCTCGACCAGGTTGCCGTTCGACAACAACATAGGATAGCGATCGCGCGCTGCGCGTAGCGTGACCGTATAAACGGCGAGCACGTCGGGGCGATCGGGGAAATACGTGATGCGCCGGAATCCCTCGGGCTCGCACTGCGTGCACAGCGTTCCCGACGACTGGTACAGGCCCTCGAGCTCCAGATTGCGCGCAGGCACATGCGTCGAGCGGACCGTCAGCGTGCCTTCGGAGGGCGCGTCGAACATCTTCAGCGTGGTCGCATCAAGCGCATAGCGCGACGGCTCGAGGAGCGTGCCGTCGAGGTGCACCACGACATCGGACTGTTGCTCGCCGTCGAGGACCAGTGGCGAGCGCCTTTCCGCACCTGCTGCGGGGTTGCGGCGAAACGCGATCGTGGCGGTGACGCGCGTCGCCTCCGCGTCAAGGTCGAATTCGAGCGCGAGCGTCGGCACCAGGAATGCCGGCGGAAGGTAGTCCGCGCGCAGCTTGGCGCCGCTGCGCGCGTCACGGGGCAACATCGGCCTTTGGACCTATTTCACTTCGAGCAGTTCAACATCGAAAATCAACGTCGCGTCCGGCGGTATCACGCCACCGGCTCCGCGCGAGCCGTAGCCGAGTTCCGGCGGAATGATCAGTCTGCGTTTGCCGCCGACTTTCATGCCGACTACCCCCTGATCCCATCCCTTGATCACTTTTCCCTCGCCGAGATAGAAGCCGAACGGGACCTTGCGGTCCAGCGAACTGTCGAATTTCTTGCCTTTGCCTTCTGGCGCAGTTGCGTCGTACAGCCATCCGCTGTAGTGAACCACAACGACCTTGCCGGTTTGGGCTTCAGCACCTTCACCTTGTTTTATATCGATTTTCTTTAACTCCTTGATATTGGCATCCAACTTGCTGGACTGTTCAGGTGTGGACTTTGCCGGGATCTGTCCGATTGCAGGAATCGCATACATGGCGGATACCGACATCGCGATGAGGAAACGTAGATAAATGGCCAACAGGGACATAGGATATCGAACAATAAATTCGTACGGATTTGTAGGACGGCCGCTGGACACTACAACGGGAGCCAGGGCCGTGAACCTGAAGTCGAATTGTATCGGAGTTGGGTCGTTTTGCGCCTGTGACCGAATTGGGCTATAAACGAAAGCTCTGCGGCCCACTAAGCCCACGCGGTGCGTATCTAGCGAGCATTCGGGCGCCGATTCAGCGTGCTTTCACAACTGGGATTGAATGTTTGGTTTCCTGACATCTTCGAGCAAGGACGTCACCGATCCGCTGGTTTCGGCGAAATCGGCGTCGACGTGGCTGCGGCAGCTGCCCGCGCTCGATGTCATCGGCCGCCAGCAGCACGTGATGCGTGCATTCGACGCGATCCGTCAATCACGCAAGCCAATTGATCTTGGGCGCGTCGCGGCGATCGCGTTCCTCGATGCCGCGCTCGCCGCCGACCGGCGACAGCTGACCAAGCAATACGTCGAAAACGTCGACGCGGGACCGAAGCTGTCGGTGCGCCTCTGGCAAGCGGTGTTCGACCTGACGCAGGGATTCATCGTCGCCTACCAGTCGGCGCTCGAGGAGGCAATGCAGCAGCCGAACAATCCGCGCTGGAAGGCACTGGTGCCGCTATTGTTCGCGCGTTTGCTGCACTACTGCGGCACCGATGCCAAGTTGCGGGTTTCGCGCTACGAGCGCTGGATCCCGGCGAAATGGATGGAACTGCATCGAACGTTCATGCGCGCGGCCGAACTCGGCGTCGAACGCGTGCCGGTCACGCTCGACGCCGCCAATCCGAACGCGACGCAATGGACTGTCGAGCAGGAATACCTGTTCGCGCTGCTGATCCACCAGCTCAACACCGGCAACCTTTCGCCAGCGGAGCTCGATTGGGGATCGGCGCAGTTACGCGCATGGAGCCGGCGCCTGGTGCTCGAATCGGTGCCGAGTTCGCCCGAGGGATTCTTCGTCGACATCGCCGGCAAGTCGGGACTCACGCGACGCGCCGGCAACGACTCCGGCTCGATGCTGCGCTATCTCGACACCACACCGATGTCCGACCAGCTCGACCGCGCGATCGCGTCGCTACGGCAGGCTGAAGGCACCGACCAGGGGCCCGCCGCGTCGATCAATCCGCTGCGCGTCGCCATTCTCGAAAAGATACGTCCGGCGATCGCCCCCAACGTCAATGTCGATTTCCGCCGCGACCCGCGGATCGCCTGCGCGGTCCCGGCGCGCGTGCGCGTGGGGCTCGCGCGGATCGCGCGCGACCTTGCGGCAAAGGACGTGGACGACACCGCCGATGCCGGCCATGGTCACGAGCAGATCGAGGTCTATGCGGTCGCCGACGCGCCGCGTTCTCGCAAGCGCATCCCCGACGAGCACGATTCGCTCGCCGCGAGCCTGTCGTCGTTCTCCGATCCGATGTGGCAGGTCAAGGATCGCAGCGTTGCCGGCCTGCGCATCGCGGCGTCGGGCGGCATCGGCCAGAGCCTCGCGCTGGGCGCGCTGGTTGCCGTGCGCCAGTCGGACGAGTCCGATTGGGTGCTCGGCGTCGTGCGGCGGCTGAACAAGGTATCCACCGAGGAGGTGGAGGTCGGCGTATCGATCATCGCCGACCGCGTCGTCGCGGTGACGCTCAATTCGCGTCGCGAGGCGAAGGACGACATGGGCTTCATGGTCAACGGCATCGACGTGTCGACCGTCGGCGCGCGCTTCGACGGCCTGTACCTGCCGCCGCCGTCGCGCCCGGACAAGCCGCTGTCGGTGAAGACGCTGATCATCCCGACGCAGGAATACTCCGAAGGCCGCAACATCGTCCTCGGCACCGG
>JBDTJK010000130.1:0-3671 GCA_039935875.1 Casimicrobiaceae bacterium | reverse complement strand
ATGCCTCTTTTATTTTATTAATGGTAAATACGCTATCAATCACTGGTTTTAAGTTATTCTTGTCAATGGCATTTACAAACTCACTTAATTCCCTGGTGTTACCAACTGAATAACCTTGTATTCTAATATAGTTCATTATAACAGGCAAAACGTTAATTGTTACTTCACTTCCTGACAAAAAACCGACTAGCCCGACATAACTGTTTTCTCTGCACGAAAGGACACTTTGCATTAATGTATCTCTGCCACCAACGCCTAAAGTCACATCAACACCTTTTCCATCATTCAATCGTTTTACTTCCTTACTCAAATTCGTCACCTCTTTATAGTTGATGATTTCATCTGCACCCAGCTCTTTTAATTTTGAAACTTTTTCTTGCATGCCCGTTGTTGCGATAATTTTCAAACCAGAAAGTTTAGCGATTTGCAAAGCAAATAGTGAGATACCTCCTGACCCCTGAACCAATATAGTTTGACCTGCTTTAATCCGAGCCTGCGTAACAAGATGAGACCATGCAGTAAGTCCAGCAACGGATAACGGAGCAGATTCTTCGTCCGAAAGAGTTTTAGGTGCTGCTATCAGCGTGTTTTCTGGTTGTACAGAAAATTCTGCCAAGGTACCTGGTAGTTGCAAGCCTGTCCTTAATTCATTATTGAATGAACTTATTTTCCCAGATTCCCATCTTGTAATAAATGGGATGAGTACACGATCTCCTCGTTTCCAAGAGGTTACCTTATCGCCCACCTTTTCTACGGTTCCCATTCCCTCTGACACAGGAATGTGAGGAAACCTCAAGTCAGGAAATATTTTTCCTTCTATGACTAATAAATCCAGGTATTGAAGAGAAGCCACTGAAGTTTTTACCAATACTTCATTGTTTCCAATGTCTGGTACAGGAATATCTGTCACTCGTAAATTCTCAATTCCGAATTCCAACAATTGTACTGCTCTCATAAATTATATTTCGTTTATTCTGAATAATTACGCAGACTCTTTCCATTTCAGAATTGGCAGTTTCTGCATCGCCTGAATTACTAATTTGAATCATTTTTTCCCATTTTTGATTTGAAGAGACAACCCTAATATCAGATTACTTAACGGGAAAAATTAATGATGACTTTCATTATATTCCTTAACCATATTCATAGTATGCTGAATTGAACTTGTATTATGCCAATTATTATGTCCACAAATAACAAATTCAGGCTCCGGAAACTTCTCTCGGAGTTTTTGTAGAGAATTTTCCCATTCTTTTACGTCTGCATCATCAAGATTTCCGAGAGTTTTATCATCAACACTTTTGATAAAACAACCCCCATATAATATTTTTTCTTTCCGAAATAATATTTCAATATTATCAGTCGTATGCCCCGGCCCTGCATAGTATGTTTGAAAATGATAACCACCTATATTGAAAATAGTATCTTCCGAAATCAAATAATGCGCACGGTTATCATGATGAACAATGCATAGAGAATCGGTTTGATGAGTTGAATAAGTTTTGATTCCTTTTGAACTGTAATATTTTAATCCACCTGTTCTGTCTGTATGAAAATGGGTTGAAAGGCACATGATCACTTTTTGATGATGCCTCTCCCAAATACTGTCCAGCAAAGGCTGGTAATATTGTTCACCCCATGGAGTATCAAATAATACAACCCCTTTTTTAGTAACAAGATACATTGCATTGGCAGGATATCGTTCGCCGTTATAGGTTCCATAACTTACATACACATAAAAATTATCTTTCAAATGCGTGATCTGTAAAGGGTATTTATTTTTTTGAGTAAATGCGCTGATTGAAAATAAAAATAACAAAAAGCTCAATATAATTTTTTTCATTTTGACTTTCTTAATGGTGTCAATTCGATTTCTTTGTATACCATTTTTTTCCCTTGTATTCTTTTCGTTTTTACTGAGATTGAATCCAAATTTATCTTTTGCAAGTTTGATCTGAATTTACTTTTTTCACTATAACTATAAAATAGGTAGTGTTTTTACCCCAGTCATATTCCTTAAATTGCAGCACCAAAATAGACTTCAATTTCTTTAATCTTGTCCTGGTTAAATTTAAAGAGTTCTGTATTTCTAAACTTTTTACCGATTTTTGTTTCACAGTTATAAGTAACAAATACTTCAAATCCGCTTACAACAATTTTTTCAAATTCATAAATCGGATATTGTTCAATAAAAGGCCAACATCTTTCAAAATAAGAATCCTGATTTATATGGTCATCATTGTTCGGACTTGTAAAACTAAAATCGTCTGTCAACATTTCTTCACAACCTGATTTGTCTTTTGTTTCATAGGCACGAAATATATTTTTTACCAAATCACTCAAATTTAGATCAGAATGTTACTTATCAATTTTTAAACTATCCGAAGGTGTTAGTGTTGTGGATGCTTTCCCGCTTTGCGCATCAAATGGCACAGAACTATGAGTAGAAAATATGAGCCAGTTATCGTCCGGTTTTTTTAAACCAATTGTTTCGCGCCACCACATATTTAATTCTTTACCATCTATTGTAACAGCATCTATATGGTTAAAGGTGTTACAATATGCAATAGCATTATTAACGGTAATATCAATAATTCTTACTTCAAAGTCTTTAAGTCGTTGCATGGTGCTGAACCATGTCTTCAATCTCTCTCTTGCAGCCTGAGCACCCCTTTCCGAAAGTTCGCCTACAACGTCGAACATCAGCAAATCATCACTGTATGCAGAAACTGCCTTTTCAATGTCTTGTGATTTCACCGCGTCTGTACGTTGTTTTAATATATCGTTGATTTTATCGTAGTCGCTCAACTGGGATATTGGTGTTTTCATTTTTATATTTTGAGTTTTTAAATTATAGGAAATTATTTACAAAAAGCGATAACAATCTTTTTGAAAAAAAATAATTTTTGAGAAGACAAGCATCAACTCATTTTTGAATTACGAACGTAACTATAGACGGTTTTTTTATTTTATACGTCCAAGTTACAATGGCATTGCATTAGTTTTCCGGAGATAATACAGAAGGAAAGTACCAACATACCAATAGCAGCTATGTGATGAAATAATGCATTCATCAAAAATACATGATCACGAAAGTAGTAAGTCAGTCGTTCAGGAATAAGATCGTTTTTTCGTCACGCAGATTTGTAATTTCTTATAACTTCTTCCGATTTGGACTGGATAAAACCAAGAGGATAATTGTTTTATCTAAAATAATTTACCCTTCCCTTCTTTTTTATATCATGGAAATTTGCGCGCCTTCTTGAACGCCGTTAAGTCAACATATACCATGTATAGTATCGATAAGATGACAGAAAAGTTATTGCCGTAAAATTATATCAATAATTATTTTATGGAGACCAACTGCATCGCCCCTATCTCTATCACAGATAAAAATCCACGGAAAGCGGTAATTGGGATTGATGATAAACTAAAAAATGTCAATACTCCTTTTTTTAAGATGCTCAGGTCAACCTATCTTTATCGATATTAATGAACCTGACCGCAACAGAACACTAAACCACTCTTTTTATATGCTAAGTGACGTTCAAATTCTAAAAGGGGTTTTATATGGGTTTCAAAAAGCAGTTTATCTATTAGAAGAAATAGGAAATAAGTAGCAAATTATATTTGCAATAATTAAATACGATTTGAGGGTTTGTTCTTATAAA
>JBDTJK010000129.1:0-5777 GCA_039935875.1 Casimicrobiaceae bacterium | reverse complement strand
GACGCCCTGCGCGTGAACGGAGCCGCGGCTCAAGCCGACATCGAGGAACTCTGGCGACGGATGGCGTATTCGATTCTCATCACCAATGTGGATGATCACCTCCACAATCACGGGTTCCTCCACGCGGAGCGCGGTCTTTGGCGTCTCGCGCCCGCCTTTGACCTCAATCCGTTTCCGGATCGGGCGCGTGAACTGAAGACGTGGGTTTCGGCGGACACCGGCCCCGAAGCAACGATTGAGGCGCTGATGTCCGTCATCGCCTATTTCCGGCTTCCTCTTCCTCGCGCCAAGGAAATCCTGCGCGAGGTGGAACGCGCGGTGGCGGGCTGGCGCGAGGCCGGCCGGGCACTGGGGATGTCGGATCGCGACTTGGAAAACTACGCCGATGCGTTCGAGCATCCCGAGCGAGTGCAGGCCCAACAGTTCTCCACTCGCAAACGGTGAGAGTGGCGTCGCCAAGCGTGGACTAGCGATAGGCCTTTCCGGTTAAAGCTTCAGTGAGACCTCAGCGGTTCCTCTAAAAATAATACTTAGGCGTTGACCTAAGTATTGGTCGATACCTGGATCGTTTTGTCAGAACCTAACTGAACCAATCGCCTCTCTTAACATGGCACTATCCGCAGTCGCTGATGATGTTTTCCACGCCTTGTCCAATTCGACTCGGCGGAAGGTTATGGAATTGCTGTCGATGGGGCCAGCCACCGTCAGCGCTCTCGCTGCACCATTCGACATGCAGCTGCCGTCGTTCGTGCAGCACCTCTCCGTGCTCGAACAGAGCCAACTGGTAAAGTCGAAGAAGCAAGGGCGGGTGCGGACTTATGAGATCGTGCCTGAACGGTTCAAAGTCGCCGACGACTGGCTGTCCGAGCGACGGCACTTGTGGGAAGCCCGGTTCGATCGTTTCGATCACTACGTAAAAAAACTAAAAGAAACTGAATAAAATCATGAACAAGCACTTCACCATCGATCCCAAACTCGATTTCGCCATCGAACGGTTTGTCGACGCCCCCGTGCGGCTAGTCTGGGATGCGTTGACCAAACCGGAGCACCTCAAGGAGTGGTATATGCCCAAGGCCTGGGGGCGCGTATCCCGCGCTGAATTGGATCTGCGGCCAGGCGGCATCGTCCGCATCGACATCGCCCTGCCAGACGGAAAGGAGGTCCCGAATGTCGGATGTGTCCTGGAGGTGACTCCGATGGAACGACTGATCTGGACCTCCATGTTGTTCCCAGACTATCGCCCCGCGACTTTTGACGACATTCCGATCACCGCCATTATGACCCTGGAAACCGTGGGGACGGGCACCCGCTACATCTTTACGGCGCTGCACCGGGACAATGGCGACCTCGAGAAAAACAAAGCGTCGGGCTTTTACCAAGGCACGGAGATCGCCAGCGATCAGCTCGTGGAGCACGTAAAGTCGCTGAATCTGCGCTGAGCGACTCGCGGCAGGGCAAAAAATCCGCCCCGAGGTTGCCCCCGGGGCGGCTGGCCCGTGTCGTAAAACCGTTGGCTGAAAAAGGTCGGAGTCAACGCACGATCAGCCGCACGTGGCATCGTGCAGTTGTCCCGCAAAGGGCCTCACAAGAGGCCCGCCTCGCGAAAGGAATAGTGACCGACGTCGATCGGATCGGCTTTGGCGCCTCCGCATATGACGTGGTCGAGGAGCTCGATGTCGATGATCTTGGCAGCCTCCCGCAGCACGAGGGTGATTTGAACGTCAACGGAAATGGGTGCCGGGTCGCCGGAGGTGTGGTTGTGTGAGACCACGAGGGCCGTGGCTCCCGCGAGGATCGCTCCGCGGAAGACTTCGCGTGGGGTCGCCAACGTGGACGTAGCGGTTCCCAGGGTAATCATGTGACGGGCCAAGGGGTGATTCTTGCGGTCCAGATAAACGCAGTAGAACGCCTCCTGCACGGGATTTTCTTCGAACGTAGAACGCAGGTAGGCGACGATCTTCTCGGGCCGATCTAGGCGAATCTCTTCGCCGAGGGAAACGAGGAAATAAAAGAGTTTGGCTTCAAATACGCGCATGGTGAGCGCTCGCGCGAGATGCGTTACCCTGCTGGCCAAGACCGATGCGATCAATGCGGTCGTGTTGTGCGGGTTTGGCGAACTGCTGCGGCCCGCAGCCGTCCCCGCTCGGTCGGCGCAACGGCAACAGCTGGCAGACCTCGTGCAGCGGCGGGAGCAATTGGTGACGATCCTGGCGATGGAAGAACAACGGTTGACCCAAGCGCGCGACGCACGGGTCAAAAAATGGGAGTCCGCCTGATCAAGGAGCTAAAAAAGCTCAGTCTTTCTCATTTCGGAACTGGGATAAGTATCGGACTACGATGCTTGTCCACCTTCTACTGAGCCTTGATTCGGTCTGTGACCGGCTCTCCTGTAACTTCCTGGCGCCTCATCAGAGAATCCCGGCCTGCCTAAAGGAGTAAAACCCCAGGCCGGTCGGGTCTGCGGCACCTTCACCCAAGATCACATGGTCGAGCAGTTCGATGTCTAAGGCGCGTGAAGCTTCTCGCAACTGCCGCGTAATCTGCAGGTCGGCGCTCGACGGGGCGGGGTCGCCCGAGGGGTGATTGTGGACACAGACGATGGCGGTCGCTCCATACTGGACCGCGCTCCGGAAAACCTCGCGGGGATGTGCCAAGGCTGAGGTAGCGGTCCCGGAGGTGACTTCTACCAACTTTTTTAGCCGGTTCTTTCGGTTGAGACACAAAACCCAGAACTTTTCGACCTCCAAGCCATGGGTAAATGAGGCCATGTGGGCTGCGATCAGTTCCGGTCGGTTGAGCATGGGTGCCCCGGTGGCCGGCTGTCGGATCATGCGCCGGCCGATCTCGATCAGCGCGGCCAGTTGTCGTCCCTTGGCCCGGCCGATACCTTTGAGGCGGCGGAAGTCCTCGGGCTGCCAACTGGCGAGTCCGGCAATCGAACCGGCTTGGGCGATAAGCTGTGAAGCGAGTTCAAGAACCGAGCGCCCTTGGATTCCAGTATGGAGCATAATTGCGATCAGTTCGGTGTCGCTGAGTGCCCCTGCACCGAAGGTTTCAAACCGCTGCTGCGGTTGCTCGCCGCAGGCGATGGCCGGTGTCTGATGCCGGTCGTCCAGGACAAGTGTCGATTGTTGCATGTTGCCATGCGCCCGTCGCACACCCTGTTCGGGTTTCCTTACCCGGTTATCAAGGCGTGCTTCGCGCGCTGGCCCCTGAAGGCATACCCAGCCACGGACGAGGCCGCCGAGCGAGGAGCCGTGGTGCTCCTCGCGAGGGGGAAGGCCGAAGGACGGAATGGAGGAGCGCAGCGCAGCGAGAACTCCATGGCGGGTATGATAAAATGTGGCAGCGAGCGAAGGCGGAGAATTCATTTCTCTCGCGACCTTGTTCGCGGGCATCGCCCAGATATTGGCCCGGAGGCAACCGGCGAAGTGCTGATTTCGGGCATCGCATATTTCAAGATCTCTGCATCACGCGCGAAGGAGATCCTCCGTTATGCGGAACGCGCCGTCGCCGGTTGGCGCAAAGCCGGACACGCTCTCGGCATGACGGGCGGCGAACTCGAACAATTCGTCGAGGCCTTCGCGCATCCCGAGGGCAAGGCGGCTCAACAGGTCGCGCGTTGATCAGGTTAGATGTCCAGATCGCCCGTTCTAATCGCTCAGGGGAAGTCAGTTATTTCGTCGGACTTTCATGGCACGGTGATCAGCCATTTAGGATCGAGCCATCTGCCCGCGCCGCGCGCTCGCTTGTCCGTTCTGACTGACCGAAAGACCCCCTGCGCCCGCTTCCACCGATCTGACTCTTAGGCGTGGCTAAAGCTCCGCACCGCGCATTGTTGCGGGAGTGGCAATCGCAACGAGTGCGCTGACGCGATCCGGAGGTGCGACATTTTCCCGGCTGGCCGCTGACGACTATAGGTTAGTCTGGGACGACACCAATATACTCTGGTCCGCGACAAATTTGCCCGTTGGGGGATACGCCGGGCGCTTCGGTTGATCGCGCAATATAATCTGAGGCGGCAAAGTCCCGGGCGGCTGGTTGCCCATAGGAACGTTGGGCTCGGTTTTTGACCGCTCTCTTATAGAAAGTCTGTTCAATGTATTCATTTGCTTTGACACGCTCGTTCGCACCGGGCTTGTTTCCGCATTTCCGATTCCCCGCCGGAAGCCCGATATTCGGGCCAGTTTTTTCCCAGTCCCGATTGGTCACGGTTGATCAAGTGAATCGTCGCTAGTGTAGTGTCCCGCAATTGAGTCGGCATATGCGTGCGGCCGGTAGGATGGCCGGATGTCACGAACAAGTCTGCCTGTCATATTATCGGACGCGGAGATGATCCGCCTTCAGCAATGGATTCGAGCTGGTTCGACGCCGCAGCAGGTCGTGCTTCGCGCGCAGATCATTCGAGGAGCCGCTCAGGGGCAGTCCGACAAGGCCAGCGCTACAGCCTTGGGGATTCGTCGGGAGACCGCCGCGTTGTGGCGTCGACGAGTGCGCGAGCAAGGCATCGGTTGCGTGTGGGAGATCGCCGCGGGGCGTGGTCGTAAAGCCCGCTATGCGCCTGCGCGCGTTGGTCAGTGGATCGACGCCACGCTTCAAACCAAGCCACCCGGGGCGACGCACTGGAGCACGCGCACCATGGCCCGTGCTCAAGGCGTCAGCAAAAACACCATTCAACGGGCCTGGCAGGATCACGGACTGAAGCCGCATCTGACCAAAAGCTTCAAACTTTCCCGTGACCCGAAGTTTTTGGAGAAGCTTACCGATGTGGTCGGGGGTCTATCTGACACCGCCGCAAAATGCGGTTGTGTTGTGCGTCGATGAGAAGAGTCAGATCCAAGCCCTGGATCGCACCCAGCCCGGTCTGCCGCTCAAGCCCGGCCGTTGCGGCACCTATACGCATGACTACCAGCGCCACGGCACCACGACGTTGTTTGCCGCCCTGCAAGTTGTCGAAGGCCGAGTGATCGGCCAATGCTATCCCCGGCACCGGCATCAGGAGTTCTTGAAGTTTCTGCAACGGCTCGATGCCGAGTTTCCCAACGGGAAGGCGCTGCATCTGATCCTCGATAATTATGGCACTCACGGTCACGCCCGCGTCCAGCGCTGGCTGGCCCGGCATCCCCGGTTTGTGCTGCACTTCATTCCCACCAGTTCGAGCTGGCTCAATCTGATCGAACGTTGGTTCGCCGAACTCAGCCAGAAGGCCGTGCGACGCGGCGTCTTTCACAGCGTGCGCGACCTCCAACGCGCCATCCTCGCTTTTCTCGCGACCTGGAATGCGGCTCCTGCGCCATTCGTGTGGACCGCCAGCGTTGAGTCTATCCTCGCGAAGGTCGCCCGCGCCCGTCAACGCCTCCAACAGATCGAGCCGGGCTCCACACAGCCCAAACGCCGGTCATCGGTAGCGCTCAGGCGAGTTCGCATGCGCCTCAAACCATGACCATCCGTTGCCGGCGCTTATGCCGACCTATTTACGGGACACTACACTAGATGCTGACACGCTGAGCACGATGCACCTGAGCGCGGAGTCGATGATCGTGAGGAGGGGAAACTTGAGGAAGCTCGTCCGCACGCTGCCGGCGGCCTAAGCCTCGGTGAGCTAAGCAGCCGGTTTCCGGCTCTCCCGCCAGGCGCGCCAGCCTTCAACGAGGATGGGTACGATGGAGAGGAAGATGATCGCGAGGATGACGTACTTGAAGTTTTTCTGCACGAAGGGGCGGGAACCAAAAATGAAGCCCGCATAGGTGAAGAGATAGATCCATGCGAAGCCGCCG
>JBDTJK010000128.1:0-2688 GCA_039935875.1 Casimicrobiaceae bacterium | reverse complement strand
CGTGTTTCCGCCGGTGCTCGTGCACCTGGTGGCGAGCGGAGAGGCGAGCGGGCGATTGACGGCGATGCTGGAGCGCGCTGCGAGCGAGCTCGAAGGCGAAGCGGAGCGTCGCCTGACGTGGATTTCGGCGCTGGTACAGCCTGCGCTGATCGTTGGCATGGGCGCGCTGGTGCTGATCCTGGTGCTGGCGGTGATGCTGCCGATCGTATCGATGAACCAGCTGATCAGGTGACAGGCATGCATTGCGCAAGGCTCGCCGGGATGATGTTGTCGATAACGTTGGCGTGGATGTCGCCCGCTTGTGCGCAAGACGCGAAGTTCGATCCTTCGCGCGACGCGGCGGCCGATGTCGCGCATGCAGTTGTGCAGGCGAAGGCCTCGGCGCGCAACGTACTGGTCGACGTCGGCGGCGAGTGGTGCAGCTGGTGCCATATCCTCGACGATTTCTTCGCCGCGGACGGCGATGCGCGCGCATTGCGCGATCAGGACTACGTTACGGTCAAGGTCAACTGGTCGCCGCAGAATCGCAACGCCGCGCTGCTGGCGCGCTGGCCGCGGATCGACGGTTATCCACACCTTTTCGTGCTGGATGCGAACGGCAAGCTGCTGCGCTCGCAGTCGACGGGCGAGCTCGAACTTGGACATGGCTACGATCGCGCCAAGCTGCTGGCCTTCCTGCGGCGCTACGCGCCCCACGCGACGATCGACAAGGGGCGCGCCGCCCCATCGCGTGCGGGATAGTTCGCCGTGTGGGTGATTCATCGCGTTCGGACCTGGCCCTGATGACCGTAGCGCACGTCGACCTTGCTGACGCCGCTGCCACGGAGCGCGCGGGTGGCGCGCTCGCCGTGGCGCTCGAAGGAGGGATGCAGCTGCAGCTGCACGGCGACCTGGGCGCGGGCAAGACCACACTGGTGCGTGGCATGTTGCGCGCGCTGGGACACATGGGTCCGGTGAAGAGTCCGACCTATGCCGTGGTTGAACATTATATATTTTCGAGCTTATACTTCTATCACTTTGATTTCTATCGGTTCGCCGAACCAGGTGAATGGGAAACGGCGGGGTTCTCCGAATACTTCCGAAACGATGCCGTGTGCATCGTCGAATGGCCGCAGAAGGTCGCCGGCATGCTGCCGGCTGCCGATCTTTCGCTGACGCTCGCGATGCACGAAGACGGCACGCCCGGCCGCTCGTTGTCGGCGCATGCGCACAGCGCAACCGGCGAGCGCGCGCTGCGGATGCTGCGCTCGGCGTCCGCATGAGCATCGGCAGCGCGATGCACGTTCGCAACGCGCGCCCGCGCGCCGCATGCCGATGACCGGCACACGCATTTCGCTGACGCGCCGGCGCATGCTGCGTGCCGCCGTGCTGCCTGCCGCGTATGCACTGTCGCCATTGGCGTGGGCGAGCGTTGCGCAGATCGCGTCGGCTCGCGTGTGGCCCGCACATGACTACACACGGGTGATCCTCGAAACGCCCGCACCGATCGCGCACCGCATGCTGGTGCTGAAGAATCCCGACCGGCTGGTGCTCGACCTCGACAACGTCGGCATGTCGAACGCTATCGCGGCGGCCCTGGCGCGCGCGCAGCAGCAGAAGGACCCTTACCTGACGGGAATCCGGGTCGGTCACCAGCCGGGAAACGCGCTGCGCCTGGTGATGGACCTGAAGGGCGACGTCAATCCGCAGATATTCGCGTTGCCTCCGGTGGCCGAATACGGCTATCGACTGGTGATCGACATCTATCCGGTAACGCCACCGGATCCACTGATGCAACTGCTGGCGAGCGAAGCGCGCAAGCTCGACGCGCGCAGCACCGTCGCGCAGGCGCTGCCGCCTGCGCGCAGGAAAGGCGCACCGCCGAAGCCCGAGCTGCGGCCAGTGACCGTCGCGCTGGACCCCGGACATGGCGGCGAGGATCCTGGCGCGATCGGCGCACGTGGCACGCGCGAAAAGGACGTCGTGCTCGCCATCGGCACTCATTTGCAGAAAATTCTCGACGCCGAACCCAACATGCGCGCGATGCTGACGCGCGACGGTGACTATTTCGTGCCGCTGGCGCAACGGGTGCAGAAGGCGCGCCGCGTCGGAGCGGACCTGTTCATCTCGATCCATGCGGATGCATTTCGCGAATCGCAGGCGCGCGGATCGTCGGTGTTCGCGTTGTCGGATCGCGGCGCCACGTCCGCGGCCGCCAAATGGCTTGCGCAGAAGGAGAACGCGGCCGACCTGATCGGCGGCGTGAACCTCGACGTCAAGGATCCGCTGGTCGCGCGCACATTGCTCGACCTGTCGCAGACGGCGCAGATCAACGACAGCCTCAAGGCTGGACGCTACATGCTGAATGAATTGCAGGCGATCAACGCGTTGCACAAGGGATCGGTCGAACAGGCCGGCTTTGCGGTGTTGAAGGCTCCGGACATCCCGTCGATCCTGATCGAGACCGCGTTCATCTCCAACCGCGACGAGGAGGCGAAGTTGCGCGATCCGAGGCAGCAACGCAGGTTCGCGGAATCGATCGCCGATGGCGTGCGCCATTACTTCGCGCAGAACCCGGCGCTTGCGCGCGCCTAGCGCTGGCGCTGCGCCGCGCTCCGGTTAGAATCGCGCTGTGTTGCGCTTCTTCGTACTCTTCCTGTTGCTGCAGGCAACCCTGTTCGGCGCCGAGCTGACGCCGTGGGCGCAAGA
>JBDTJK010000127.1:0-6953 GCA_039935875.1 Casimicrobiaceae bacterium | reverse complement strand
GCCGAGGTTCTTCTCGCGTATCGCCGGATGCGACGGCTGCCGCCGTGCGTGCGCGAACATCCGGCCGGGGAACGTACCGGGTGCATCGTCCATCGTGTCCCTCCAACATGCCGCGACCGGAAGCCGCAAAGACGCCCGCTGCCACGCGCCCTCGTGCTGCGGCGTCGCGGCCGGTCGCCGGCAAGTGGCTATCTTAGGTGCTTCGTGCCCTTCGTGCCAACCGCGTCGAGAATGCCGCGATCGGCGGGTCGCAACTGTCGCGCATGCGACAATTTGCGTGATGTCGTCGACCACTCTCGCCCGGCTGCTGGCTGTTTCACCTTGGGCGCGCGCACTCACGCCCGCCCAGCGCGCGCGAATCGAGGAGACGGCCTCGGTGCGGCGCACGCCGGCAGGCGCCTTCGTCTGTCGCAACGGCGAGGCGGTCGATCACTGGATCGGCATCGTCGAGGGCCTGGTGAAGATGGCCATCGTGTCGGCGGACGGCAAGCAGACGACGTTCACCGGCATCCGCGACGGTGGCTGGTTTGGCGAGGGATCGCTGTTGAAGGACGAGCCGCGCCGCTACGACATCGTCGCGCTGCGCGATAGCATTTCGGCGCACATTCCCCGCGCGACTTTCATGCTGCTGCTCGACCAGAGCGTCGCCTTCAACCGCTTCCTGCTGATCCAGCTCAACGAGCGGCTGTCGCAGTTCATCGGCATGGTCGAGCACAACCGGCTGCTGGGGACCGACGCGCGCGTGGCACGCGGCATCGCCGGCCTGTTCAATCCGTTGCTGTATCCGGACGTCGGTCCCACGTTGTTGCTGTCGCAGGAAGAAATCGGACAGCTGATCGGGGTCTCGCGGCAAAGCGCCAATCGCGCGTTGAAACGCCTTGCCGCGGCCGGACTCATTGCGATCGAATACGGTCGCGTTCGCGTACTGTCACTCGAAGGACTTCGCCACCATGAAAGCTGAACTGTCGTGACCGCCTCCATCCCTGCCCCGCTGCCCGACCTGCTGGTGCGTGCCCGCAACAGCGGCTCGCTCGCTCGCCTCGATGAAGTCCTCCCTCCCGCCGACCACGCGGAAGCCTATGCGGCGCAGCGCGCGGTGACCGCGGCGCTGCATGACGACGTCGGCGGCTGGAAGGTCGGCATGTTGCCCGACGGCACGCCGACGATCGCGCCGATGCACGCACGCGACATCCGTGGCAGCGGCGCGCAATGGAAACTTCCGCCGTCGCGCGCACTGGTGGTGGAGGTCGAAGTGGCGATGCGCGTCGCCCGCGACCTGCCCGCTCGCCCGGGCAAGCCCTATGCGCGCGAAGAGGTCGCCGCCGCGATGAGCGAAGTGCTGGTGGGAGTGGAGTTGCTGCAAAGCCGGTTCGCAGGCGACGGGTTCCCGCCGTTCCTCGTGAATCTCGCCGACAATCTCGGCAACGCCGGCTACATCACCGGCGGCGCGTTGCGCGATTTCTCCGCACTCGATCTCGCGCGATTGCGCTGCAGATACGCACTCGACGGCGTCGAACGCCATGCCGCCGTCGGCGGCCACCCGCAGGACGACCCGTGGATGCCGCTGCTCGCATGCCTCAATGCCGGAGTGATGGGGAGCTCCGGCTATCGCGCGGGACAGATCATCACCACCGGTACGCTGGTCCCGCCATTGCGCGTCGACGTGCCGTCGCGACTGACCGCCACGCTGCAAGGCATCGGCGAAGTCGCGGTTGACTTCGTGCGCTAAGCGGTTGCGCGGCTCGCGCGATCGAGAGCGCCGAGCGCATCGGCGTCGAGCACCAGCCGCGTCGCGTTGATCAGGTCCTGCAGCTGCGCGATGGACGTGGCGCTGGCGATCGGCGCAGTGAGCGCGGGCTGCGCGACCAGCCATGCTATCGCAATCTGTGCAGGCGCGACCCGGTAGCGCGCAGCAACCTGATCGAGGGCCGCGAGAATGCGCATGCCGCGCGGATTCATGTATTTATCGTTCGAACGCGCGCGTGCGCTTCCTGCAATGTCGGCGTTGTCGCGGTACTTGCCGGTGAGAAACCCGCTGGCGAGCGCATAGAAGCTGATCACGCCAAGGTTTTCGCGCGCGCACAACGTTGCGAGATCGCCTTCGTATGCGTCGCGGTCATACAGGTTGTACAGCGGTTGCAGTGTCGCGTAACGCGGAAGCCCGAGCCGGTCGCTGGCCGCGAGTGCGGCCGAGAGCTGCGCCGGTGTGTGGTTGGACGCGCCAATGGCGCGCACCTTGCCTTGCTCGATCAGTCGCGCGAACGCCGCAAGCGTTTCCTCGAGGGGCGTCGCCGCGTCGAAAGCGTGCGATTGGTAGAGGTCGATGTAGTCGGTCTGCAGGCGGCGCAGCGATGCCTCGACGGCGTCGGTGATGTACGCCGCGGACAATCCGCTCAAACCCTCTCCCATCGGCTTGCCAACCTTGGTGGCAATCAGCACGTCATCGCGCTTGCCACGCTGGGCGAGCCAGCCGCCGATGATGGTCTCCGACTCGCCGCCGACATGGCCGGTCACCCATGTCGAGTAGACGTCCGCCGTGTCGATCAGGTTGAAACCCGCGCCGACGAATGTGTCGAGCAACGTGTGTGAAGTGCGCTCGTCGACAGTCCAGCCGAAGACATTGCCTCCGAATGCCAACGGCGGCGTTTTCATTCCGGTGCTGCCAAGTTCGCGCATTTCCACGATCGTCCTCTCGTCAATAAGTGTAGAACCCGCGGCCTGCCTTGCGGCCGAGCCATCCCGCCGCGACCATCTCCTTCAGCAGCGGCGCCGGGCGGTACTTGGGATCGCTGAAGTCGGCGTAGAACACGTTCATCACCGCCAGCATCACGTCGAGGCCGATCATGTCGGCGAGCGCCAGCGGGCCGATCGGGTGGTTGCAGCCGAGCTTCATGCCGTCATCGATCTCCTGCGCGCTGGCGATACCTTCCTGCAACGCAAACACCGCCTCGTTGATCATCGGGCACAGGATGCGGTTGACGACAAAGCCGGGGCTGTTGCGCACGACGATCGGCGTCTTGCCCAGCGCTTCGGCGAGTGCGCGCGCCGTCGCCACGGTGTCGTCGGACGTCGCCAGGCCGCGGATCAACTCGACCAGCGCCATCATCGGCACCGGATTGAAGAAATGCATGCCGAGGAATCGCTCGGGGCGCGACGTCACTGCGGCGAGTTGCGTGATCGAGATCGACGACGTGTTGCTCGCGATGATCGCGTCCGGCCGCGCTGCGGCATCGACCTTGCGCAACAGCTCGAGCTTGAGTTCCAGCCGCTCGGTGGCGGCCTCGATGATGAAGTCGACGGTTCCCAGCATCGCGTGATCGCTGCCGGTTCGCACGCGTGCAATCGCTTCGCCGCGCGCCTCGACGGACAGCTTTTCCTTGCTCACCAGGCGGTCAAGGCTCTTGGCGATGGCAGCCACGCCCTTGTGCAGCGCCTCTGGCGACACGTCGATCATCACCGCGCCGATGCCGGCGACTGCGCAGGCCTGCGCAATGCCGCTGCCCATTGTTCCGGCGCCGATGACGCCGACCGTGCGAATGCTGGTGCTCATGTGAAGTGGAATGCGGGTGGCGCCACAGGCTGTGGCCGGCACCCATTATCGCGTGCGCGCGCAACATCCTGGCGCTGCGCGCAACTTCGGCGATTTCAGTCGGCGGCGGCCACTCGCGTATCGCGTTTGAAAAGCGGCCGCGCGACGCTGCGCGGCGGGCGCGCGACCAATCCGGCAAGCAGCGTATCGATCATCGGCAGCGCGTTGCGCTCAAGGTCGTATGCGCGCGGGTCCTGCATCCACGCATGCATGACGCCGAGCATGAACGCGCGGATGATTTCGGCCGCCATGTCGACGTCGGTATCGGCGGGCAGTTCGCCTGCGTCGATCGCTCGCCGCAGGAGCCCCATCACGTGCTGGCGACAGCCCTCGTCGTTCTGCCTGCGACGGTCATACAGCGGCGCGTGCTCGTCATTCGATTCGCAATGGTTGAACACCACGTCGAACACCGCCTGCGTGCGGGTGTCGCGGGCCAGCCGCATCAGCCCCTGCACGGCGTTGTTGCGCAGGATCATCAGCGGCGCGAGCTTGAGGTTCGCGCCGCAACACGCGATCATCGCCTCCAGCGGCAGCGCCGCGCGCTCGCACATGGCGTCCAGCATCGCTGCCTTGTCGCGGAAATGCCAGTAGACCGCGCCGCGCGTAAGGTTCGCGGCACGTGCGACATCAGCGAGCGTGGTGTGGGCAACGCCTTTCGCGCGAAACTCGCGCTCCGCCGCATCCAGCAGCGCTTCGCGCGTCGCGGCAGCGCCTGCGCGGGTCTTGCCAACCATGGTTACTTTTTGCGTTTCAGAGTTGCAAACATGCATGAATGTATGTAAATTGCGTGCAAACGTCAAGTTGCGGCGCAATATCGGTGCGAACGTTCTTGCACATGCGTCCAATATCCGCTCGGAGAAACCCATGTCGCGCATGTACCCCCGCGTTTTGTTGTCCATTGGCGCACTGACGCTGGCAGCGTGCGGCCAGCACCCTCAGCAAGGTTTCCACGGCTTTCCGCCCGCGCATGTCACCGTGCAGAAAGTCGTCGCGAAATCGCTGCCCGTGGCGTTCGAGTACACGGGCCAGACGATCGGCTCCAAGGACGTCGAGGTGCGTGCGCGCGTCAACGGCATCGTCGAGAAGCGCACGTTTGACGAAGGCAAGCCAGTCAAGGCCGGCCAGCTGTTGTTCGTCATCGATGCGAAGCCGTACGAGGCGATCGTCGAGGTGGCACGCGCCGATCTCGCACGTGCGCAAGCACAGAAGGCACAAGCCGATCGTGAAGCGGCGCGGCTGAAGCCGCTGGCCGAGCGCCACGCGATCGGGCAGAAGGAAGCGGACGACGCGCAGTCGAACGCCGAACTTGCCGATGCGTCGATCAAGTCGTCGCAGGCCAAGCTCGATTCGGCACTGCTCGACCTGGGCTACACCAGGGTCGTGTCGCCCATCTCCGGATTGTCGAGCCGTGCGCAGGTATCCGAAGGCGCGCTGGCCACTGCCTACCAGACGCTGCTGACCGTGGTGTCGCAAGTGGATCCGATCTGGATCCGGTTCAACATCGCCGAGAACGACCAGTTGCGGATCAACAATGCGGTCGCCCAGGGCAAGCTGTCGTTGCCCGCGAACAATGCGTACGACGTCACGATCCGCCTGTCCGACGGCTCGCTGTTCCCGCGCAAGGGGCACATCAACTTCTCCGATACGCGCGTCAATCCCGGCACCGGAACCTACGAGCTGCGTGCCGAGATCCCGAACAAGGACCTCGCGCTGAAGCCGGGACAGTTCGTGCGCGTGACGCTTGCAGGAGCGATGCGCAAGGACGCGATCACCGTGCCGCAGGTGGCGGTGCTCGACGGCACGCAAGGCAAGTTCGTCTACGTCGCCGGCAAGGACAAGGACGGCAAGGACGTGGCGCTGCCGCGGCCGGTGGTGCTCGGCGACTGGGTCGATGCAACCGGCGGCAACCTGTACACACTGGAGTCGGGATTGCAGCCCGGTGACGCGGTGATCATCGACGGTGTCGCCAAGCTGGCGCCGGGCGCACCGATCATTCCCGACGGCGCAGGTGCGCAGCCCCCCGCAGGTGCGGCGCCTGGCGGCGCGCAACCCGCAGCCCCCGCCAAGGGCACCGAACCGAAGAAGTCGTAACAGCGACCGGAACAGACCACCATGCTTTCGCGCTTTTTCATCGATCGCCCGATCTTTGCGGCCGTAATCTCGATCTTCCTGGTGCTCGCGGGTCTTGCGGCCATGCGCACGTTGCCGATCGCCCAGTATCCGGAGATCGCACCGCCCGTCATCACCGTGCAAGCCATCTACCCCGGCGCATCCGCACAGGTGGTCGAGGACACGGTTGCAGCGCCGCTCGAGAACGCGATCAACGGCATTCCGGGCATGCAATACATGAGCTCGAACTCGGCGTCAAACGGGATCGTGCAGATCCAGGTGACGTTCGACATCGGCACCGACGTCGACATTGCCGCCGTCAACGTCAACAACCGCGTCAATGAAATCACGCCGCGGCTACCGGAAGAGGTGCGCCGCCAGGGCGTCACCGTCGAGCGCGGCAGCTCGTCGTTCCTGCAGGTCGTCGCGTTCTATTCGCCCGACAACACGCTGACCGACCTCGACACGTCGAACTACGTGACGCTCAACGTGCTCGACCAGATCAAGCGGCTGCCGGGCACGACCAACGTGCAGATCTTCGGCGCCAAGGACTACGCGATGCGCATCGGGCTGCAGCCGGATCGCCTCGCGCAGATGAAGCTGACGCCGACCGACGTCATCAACGCGATCAACGACCAGAACGCACAGTTCGCCGCCGGCAAGGTCGGCCAGTCGCCGATCGGCAAGGGCCAGGACCTGGTGTTCACCGTGACCACCAAGGGCCGCCTGTCCGACGCCAAGGAGTTCGGCGAGATCATCGTGCGCGCCAATCCGGATGGCTCGACCGTGCATTTGCGCGACATCGCGCGCGTCGAGCTCGGCGCCGCCAGCTACGAATTCAACGGCCGCTACAACGGCAAGCCGGCCACGCTGGTCGGCATCTTCCTGTCGCCGGGCGCCAATGCGCTCGACGTCGCCAAGTCATCCAACGAATTGCTGGCAAGCCTTGGATCGCGCTTCCCGCCGGGGCTCAAGTACCAGGTCGCGTTCGATACCACGCGCTTCGTCGAGGTGTCGATCCGCGAAGTGCTGAAGACGCTGGGCGAAGCAATGATCCTGGTGTTCCTCGTCGTGTACCTGTTCCTGCAAAGCTGGCGCGCGGCGATCATCCCGTTCGCCGCGGTGCCAGTGGCGCTGATCGGCACGTTCGCCGGCATCCACGTGCTCGGCTACTCGATCAACACGCTGACGCTGTTTGGCATGGTGCTGTCGATCGGCATCGTCGTCGACGATGCCATTGTCGTGTTGGAAAACG
>JBDTJK010000126.1:0-4999 GCA_039935875.1 Casimicrobiaceae bacterium | reverse complement strand
TGGTGGCGGGCGACGTGATGCTCGACCGCTACTGGTTCGGCGATGTCGAGCGCATTTCTCCCGAAGCACCGGTGCCGATCGTCAAGGTCAGCCGCAACGAGGAACGTCCCGGTGGCGCGGCCAACGTCGCGCGCAATGCGACGGCGCTCGGCTGCGCGACGACGCTACTGTCGGTGATCGGTGATGACGAAGCCGGGCACGCGCTCGAGCGGTTGCTGCGGGATGCGGAGGTGACCACATCATTGCACCGCGATGCCAGCCTGGCGACGACCGTCAAGCTGCGTGTGATTGGCCGCCAGCAGCAGTTGTTGCGCATCGATTTCGAGACGCCACCGTCGCACGAAGTCCTCGCCGGCAAGTTGAAGGAGTACGCGTCGCTGGTACGCGGCACCAGCGCCGTGGTGCTGTCCGACTACGGCAAGGGCGGACTCGCGCACATCGGCGAGATGATTGCGCTCGCGCGCAGCGCGGGCAAGCCGGTACTGGTCGACCCGAAGGGCGACGACTGGGCGCGCTACCGCGGTGCGACGATGCTGACGCCCAACCGCGGCGAACTGCGCGAAGTCGTCGGTCGCTGGCGCGACGATGCCGATTTCGCACAGCGCGCACGCTCGCTGATTCGCGAACTGGATCTGCGCGCCATGCTCGTCACGCGATCGGAGGAGGGCATGAGCCTGTTCACCGAGGACGACACGCTGCACATTCCAGCGCAGGCGCGCGAGGTGTTCGACGTCACGGGTGCTGGCGATACGGTGATCGCGACCCTTGCCGTGCTGACCGCTGCCGGCGCAGCGCTGGCCGATGCCGTGCGCATCGCCAACCTCGCCGCGGGGATCGTCGTCGGCAAGCTGGGAACGGCGGTTGCGCTGCCGGCGGAACTGGGATGAGCGAGACCTCCGAAGTCATGGGCGATGACGGGCCGCGCCGGCGCACGCTGCTCGAGAAAAGCCTGACCACGCGCTTCGGCTTGCGGCTGCACATGACACTGATGCTGGCCGCGGCGTTCTCGGTCGGATTCTTCTGCAACTTCTCGATGTTGCACGCCGGATTCGCGTCGCTGCCGCTGCGCTGGGTCATCGCGTACTGCATCGGTTACGCCGTGCTGTTCGTCGCAATGCGCTTCTGGCTTGCGTATGTCGGCGTGCGTCCATTTACCGGGTCGACGGCCCGGTCCGCGCTGGACGGCGCGACCTCGTACAACGGCCCGCTGTTCTGGCCGTCGGGCGGTGGGAGTGGCGGCGGCGGTGGCGGAGTATTCAAGGGTGGTGGCGGAAGCTTCGGCGGCGGCGGCGCGTCCGGTGGTTTCGACGGCCCGCATGCCGGGGGCGGAGGTTCGGGCAGCGGTGGCTTCGGGCTGGGCGACGTGTTCGACGGCGACGACGGCGTCAAGCTGGTGGCGGTGGTGGCAGTGGTGGCGGCGATCCTCGTCGCGTTCGGTGGTGGCATCGTATTCATGATCGTCGCGGCACCGCATCTTCTCGTCGACGTCGCGTTCGGGGCCGCGATCGCCGGCGGCGTGGCACCGTCGACCAAGCGCGCGGTCGCGGAACCGCAATGGGAAGGCAGCGTGTGGCGCGCGACGTGGAAGCCCGCCGTGGTGATGCTGGTGGTGCTGGTCATCTGCGCACTGGTTTTCCGCCACTATTTTCCCGCCTTGCCGACGCTCGGTGCAGCATTCTCGCTGGTGCGCTGAGCATGGCCGGCGCGCGCGCGAAGACGATCTACAGCTGCACCGAGTGCGGCGGCAGCTCGCCGAAATGGCAAGGGCAGTGCCCGCATTGCAATGCGTGGAACACGCTGGTGGAGACCATTGCCGCGCCTGCGGCAAAGCGCTTTGCCAGCGTTTCCGGTGCACGTACCGCGATCCGTTCGCTGGCCAGCGTCGATGCGCGCGAAAATTCACGGATCGCGACCGGCGTCGACGAATTCGATCATGTGCTCGGCGGCGGCCTGGTGGCGGGGGGCGTGATCCTGATCGGCGGCGACCCGGGCATCGGCAAGTCGACGCTTCTGTTGCAGGCATGCGCGCTGCTGGGCGCGAGTCACCGCACGCTGTATGTGACCGGCGAGGAGTCACCCGAGCAGATCGCGCTGCGCGCGCAGCGACTCGGGTTGATCAACGCGCCGATCGAGCTGCTCGCCGAAGTGCAGCTGGAGGCGATCGTGGCCGCGATCGACACGGCGAAGCCCGAGATCGTCGTCATCGACTCGATCCAGACGACCTACACCGAGGCGCTGACATCGGCACCGGGCAGCGTGTCGCAGGTGCGCGAATGCGCGGCACAACTGACGCGCGTCGCCAAATCGCGCGGCATCGTCGTCATCTTCGTCGGCCACGTGACCAAGGACGGAACCATCGCCGGTCCGCGCGTACTGGAGCACATCGTCGACACGGTGCTGTATTTCGAAGGCGACACCCATTCGAGCTTTCGCCTGGTGCGCGCGATCAATAACCGCTTCGGTGCGGCCAACGAGCTCGGTGTATTCGCGATGACCGAGCGCGGTCTCAAAGGGGTCAGCAACCCCTCGGCCATGTTCCTCGCGCAACACGCCCATCCGGTGGCGGGCTCGGCTATCGTGGCGACGCTCGAAGGCTCGCGTCCGCTGCTGGTCGAAGTGCAGGCGCTGGTCGATCCCGCGCTGGGCGGCAATCCGCGGCGCCTGGCCGTGGGCCTCGATTCGCAGCGGCTCGCGCTGTTGCTGGCCGTGTTGCATCGCCACGGCGGCGTCGAAGTTGGCGGCTACGACGTGTTCGTCAACGCCGTCGGCGGCGTCCGGATCGATGAGCCAGCGGCGGACTTGGCGGTGCTGATGGCGGTCTCATCATCGTTTAAAAACAATCCATTGAGTGCAAAATCTCTTGTGTTTGGCGAGGTTGGACTGGCGGGAGAGATTCGTCCGGTGCAGCGCGGCCAGGACCGCATCCGCGAAGCGGCGAAGCTGGGCTTCAAGACCGCCGTGGTGCCCGCGGCCAATCGTCCGAAACAGGCGATCGACGGGATCCGCATCATCGCGGTCGAGCGCATCGACGAAGCGCTGGCGCTGCTGAGCGACTGACATCGCAGGCAGGCGAATCGCCCAGGTCGTGCTGCGCACTGCGAGGACCCGCTGGCTGCAAGACAGCCGCGCGTACAGCCGCGACGGTACTGGTCCACCGAAATCCCGACGGTCAGAGTTGCGAGCGCCCGCGATAGACGACACGCGGCATCCGGCGTTGCGCGATTGCCTCGCCGATCACGTCGTTGGTTGCCCCGCGGGCGCACCACGCGGCCCCGCCAGCAGCGCCTGCTGCAGCACGCGGATCACATGAACGGCATGGCGTCTGGATCCTCGCTGCCCGTCGAGTGCCAGGCCGTCGGCGATCTGGTGGCGGCAACTGGTTCCGTCAGCAACGAGCAGCGTGTCGTCGCGCGCGTCGCGCAACGCTGGCAGCAGCGACAGCTCGGCCATCTGCATCGAGATCGCGTGATGCCGCGCCTCGTAACCGAAACTGCCTGCCATGCCGCAGCAACTCGATTCCACCAGTTCGACGCAAAGCCCCGGCACGAGCGACAGGACTTGCTGCACGGCGCCCATCGCGTCGAATGCCTTCTGGTGGCAATGGCCATGCAGCAATGCGCGCTTTTGCGGCAACGGGTGCAGGGGCAGGTGCAGGCGCCCGGCGCGATGCTCGGCAGCGATGAAATCCTCGATCATGCAGGCGCGCTCGGCCACGTGCCGCGCGTCCTCTCCCAGGCCCATCACCAGGTATTCGTCGCGCAGTGTGTACAGGCACGACGGTTCGAGCGCAACGATCGCGGCTCCGCGCTTTACGTGCGGCAGCAGCGCGGCAAGCGTCCGCCGCGCTTCCGCCTTCGCCAGATCGATGAGACCGGCGGCGAGATATGTGCGGCCGCAGCACAGCGGCCGTTGCGAAGCCTGGCTCGAATCGCCGCGTGCCGCATGCGCGACCTCGACCGTGTATCCAGCCGCGCGCAGCACCGCCATCGCAGCGTGTGCATTCTCCGGCTCGAAATAGTTGCTGAACGTGTCCGCCAGCAGCACGACATAAGCCGGCGGCGATGTATTGGCGGCGTTGGCGACCGCTTGCGCCTGGGTGGATTGCGCCGTCGAAGTGTCCGCTATCGTGCCTGTGCGCTGCACGGATTTCGACGCTGCGGCTGCGCGTAGGAACGTATCGCGCCGCCAGCGCGGCAGCGTGCGCGCCGCTGCGATCCCGAGCAGGCGCTCGCCGATCCATGCGGCTCCCGGGAGGCGGTCGCGCAGGTTGAACAGCCACGCGAGTCGCGATGCCAATGGCGCCCAACGCGGAAGGGTGGCAAACAAGCGCTCGCGCAGCGCGAGTCCATGCCTGCGCTGCCAATGGTGTTGGAATTCGACCTTCATCCGCGCCATGTCGACACCCGTCGGGCATTCGCGACGGCAACCCTTGCAGCCAACGCACAGGTCGAGCGCCGCACGCACCGGCTCGGACGCGAGGTCGGCGCCGAGCTGGCCGGACAGCGCGAGGCGCAACGTGTTCGCGCGGCCGCGCGTCAGGTGCGTTTCGTCGCGCGTGACGCGATAGCTCGGGCACATCGTGCCGGCGTCGAACTTGCGGCAGTGGCCGTTGTTGTTGCACATGTCGACGGCCTTGCCGAAGCCTTGCGCTGGATCGCCGCCGCTGCCGGGGGCCGTTTGCGTATCGGCCGCCGGGTCGGCGTTGACGTCCCACGCCGACCAGTCGAGTGCGGTGGCTATCGGCAGTGCACGATAGCCCGGTGGATAGCGAAACAGCGAAGTGTCGTCCATCCGCGAAGCACGCACGATCTTGCCGGGGTTCATCAATCCGGTCGGATCGAACGCGTCCTTGATCTGCTGGAACGCGTGCGTCAACCGCGGCCCGAACTGCCACGCAACCCATTCGCTGCGCACCAGGCCGTCGCCGTGCTCGCCGGAAAACGCTCCCTTGTAGACGCGCACCATCGCGCTCGCTTCCTCGGCGATCGCGCGCATCTTC
>JBDTJK010000125.1:0-5147 GCA_039935875.1 Casimicrobiaceae bacterium | reverse complement strand
CGATGAGTGACGACAACAGCCGCCTCGACGAGGCCGCGCGAGCAGGCTGGCTGTACTACATGGCCGGCAAGACGCAGGACGACATCGCGCGCGCGCTGAACGTCTCGCGTCCCACCGCGCAGCGGCTGGTGTCGCTGTGCCGCGCCGAAGGCCTCATCACGTTCCGCGTCAATCACGCGATCAGCGAGTGCATGAGCCTGGCGAGCGCATTGCGCGATCGCCACGCGCTCGCGCAATGCGACGTCGTGCCGTCGGACGGCAGCGACGAGACTTCGTTCGCAGGCGTCGCCGAGGCCGCCGCGATCGCGATCGAACGCATGCTGCGCATCGTCGAGCCGCGCGTCATCGGCCTCGGCACCGGGCGTGCGATGCGCGCGAGCGTTGCACGCGTCGCATCGATATCGCGACCGCTGCATAGGCTGGTCTCGCTGGTCGGCACGATTTCCCCTGACGGCTCGGCGAGCCGCTTCAACGCGCCCGAGCACCTTGCCGAGCTCACCGGTGCGCAGCACTTCCCGATGCCGCTGCCGATGCATGCCACGACCCCGGCGCAGCGCGAGCAGCTGCTTGCGCTCGACCCGGTGCGGCGCGTGTTCGCGATGGCGCACGATGCGGATGCATGGTTCAGTGGCTTGAGCCAGTTCGACAACGACGCCGTGCTGTATCGCGATGGCTTCATCAGCCGCGACGAGCTGCTCGAACTGATGCGCCTCGGCGCCGTCGGCGAGAACCTGGGCTGGGCGTTCGACGCCGAGGGGCGAATCCTCGAGCAGGGCCCCAACATGCGCATCACCAGCGTTGCGCACCTGCCCGGCAGCGACAAGCTGCGCATCTGCGTCGCGCATGGCGCCGCCAAGGTGACCGCGCTGCATGCGGCGCTGACGGGGCGCATCTTCAACGGACTCGTCACCGACGAAGCGACCGCGCGCGCGCTGCTCGCGCGGGCGTCCGGCGAATAGCTTCCGCCCGCTGTTTCGCGATGCCTGCCTCGCCGCCCACGCCGAATCGCGCAGCTGTTGCATTGCGGCGCGCAAGCCTCGCCTCGCTAGCGCCCGGCGTGGCCGTGCCTGATTACGATCCCGCCAGCATCAGCCCTGGCATCGTGCACATCGGCGTGGGCAACTTCCACCGCGCGCACCAGGCGGTTTACCTCGACGAGCTTTTCGCACAAGGCGGTGGCCACGCGTTCGGCATCGTCGGGGCGGGCATCCGCGATGCCGATCGTGCAATGCGCGAGGCACTCGAACGCCAGGACTTCCTGTACACCGTGGTCGAGCAGGATGGCCCCGCGGCACTGGCACGCATCACCGCATCGATGGTCGGGTTTGTCGACCCGGCCGACACGCGCGCGCTGGTCGACACGATGGCCGATGCGCGCACCCGCATCGTCTCGCTGACGATCACCGAGGGCGGTTATTGCATCGATGCCGCGAGCGGGCGCTTCGATCCGGCGCACGCGGCAATCATCGCGGATGCCACCGCGCTGGCCTCGCTCGCCGATGATCCCTGCGGCGGCTTTGCAGGCGGCGGCAAGACGCGCAGCACGACACCGGGCCACGCTGGTCAGCCACCGCACTCGGCGTTCGCGCCGATCGTTGCCGCGCTGGCGCAACGGCGCGCACAGCGCCGCGGCGCGTTCACGGTGATGTCCTGCGACAACCTGCCCGGCAATGGCGACGCTGCGCGCGCCGCGATCGTCGGCCTCGCCGAGCGGATCGATCGCACGCTTGCACGCTGGATCGAGGTCAACGCCGCATTTCCCAATGCGATGGTCGATCGCATCACCCCAGCCACCACCGACACCCAGCGCGACGAGCTTCGCTCGCGCTTTGGCGTTGACGATGCGCGTCCGGTGTTCTGCGAAGCGTTTCGCCAGTGGGTGATCGAGGATCACTTCTGCGCAGGGCGCCCCCCACTCGAAGATGTCGGCGTCACATTCGTCACCGACGTCCACCCGCACGAGCGAATGAAGATCCGCATCCTCAACGGCGGCCACGCGGCGATCGCCTACCCGTCGGCACTGATGGACATCGCGCTGGTACACGAGGCGATGGCCGAGCCGCTGGTCGCGCGCTTCCTGTCGGCGCTGCTCGTGCGCGAAGTGATTCCGGTGGTACCTCCCGTGCCCGGCGTCAATCTGCTCGAGTACAAGGCGAGCGTCGAGCATCGCTTTGCCAACCCTGCCGTCGGCGACACGATCCGCAGGCTATGCCTCGATGGGTCGAACCGGCAACCCAAGTTCATCGTGCCAACAATCGCCGCGCGGCTTGCGCGCGGCGATCGTGTCGACGGTCTGGCACTCGTATCGGCGGCGTGGTGCCGCTATTGCCGCGGCATCACCGACAGCGGTGCAGCGATCGATGCCAACGACGATGCATGGCCGCGCCTTGCCGCCACCGCGCGCCAAGCCGAGGGGGACCCGCGCGCGTGGCTGGCGATGCACGATATCTACGGCGACGTCGGCGCGCACCCGGTGTTCGCCGCCGCATTCGGCGACGCGCTGCGCGTGCTGGCGCGCGAAGGTGCTATGCATGCGCTGGCCCGCTACACGGGTTAGCGCGGAGCCCTCGCGATGTTCCTCGGAATCGACCTCGGCACCTCGGCAGTCAAGGCACTCGTCATCGACGAGCGCAGCGACGTGATCGCCGAGGCGTCGGCACCGCTCGCGCGTTCGATACCGCGTCCGCAGTGGTCGGAGCAGCACCCGGCCGACTGGTGGGCGGCCACAATCGTTGCCGTGCGTGCGCTGCCCGAGGCGCACCGCCGCGCGCTGCGCGGGATCGGCCTCGCGGGGCAGATGCACGGCGCCGTGCTGCTCGACCGGCAGCACACGGTGCTGCGCCCTGCAATCCTGTGGAACGACGGCCGCGCGGTACGGGCGTGCGCCACGTTCGAGCAGCGCGAGCCGCGCAGCCGCGCGCTGTCAGGCAACCTCGCGATGCCGGGGTTCACCGCGCCCAAGCTCGTGTGGGTTGCACAGCACGAGCCGGACGTCTTCGCACGTGTCGCAACGGTGCTGTTGCCAAAGGACTGGTTGCGACTTGCGATGACCGGCGCCTGCATCAGCGAGCCCTCTGATGCTTCGGGCACGTTGTGGCTCGACCTCGCGACGCGACGCTGGTCGGATGCGCTGCTCGCCGCATCGGGACTTACGGCCGGCGCGATGCCGCAGCTAGCCGAAAGCGGCGAGATCACCGGTACGCTCACCCCTGGTGCTGCGGCGGCGCTGGGAGTCGCCGCGCAGTTGCCCGTGGCCGGCGGTGGCAGCGACAACGCGTGCGGCGCGGCGGGCATCGGGATCGTCGACGATGGCGATGCGCTGCTGTCGCTCGGCACCTCGGGCGTGATCCTCGTCGCCGACGATCGGCCCCGTCCCGACCCGTCGCGCGCCGTGCACGCGTTCTGCCACTGCCTGCCGCAGCGCTGGCAGCGCATGGCGGTGATGCTGTCGTGCACGGCGACGCTCGCCGCCGCCGTGCGGCTCACCGGATCCCGCGACGAGGCTGCGCTGATCGACGAGATCGAGCACGCCGCGAAAGCGCATCCGCCGCGGCTGGTGATGCTGCCCTATCTCGATGGCGAACGCACGCCGCACAACGACGCTGCGGCCTGCGGCGTGCTGTTCGGGATCGACGCCGCGACGACGCGCGCCGACATCGGGCGCGCGGCGCTCGAAGGCATCGCGTTCGCGCTTGCCGACGGACTCGAGGCGCTGGAAGCGGGCGGCTCGCCGATAGGATCGCTCGCCGTCATCGGCGGCGGATCGCGCTCACCCGCCTGGGGACGCATACTTGCGGCAGTGCTGGGGCGAACGCTCGTCTATCCGCGCCACGGCGACAGCGGTCCTGCGCTGGGCGCGGCGCGCCTTGCGCGCATGGCGGTGGAAGCCACCGATGCGCGCACGGCCTTTGCAAAGCCGCCGATCGCATGCACCATCGAGCCTGATGCGGCGCTCGCCGACGCGCTCGGCGAGCGCCGCAGAATCTTTCGTGCGCTGTATCGCGATCTCGCGCCGCGCTTTGCGGCAAGCGCGCGCAGCATCGATCAAGATTGACACTGTCACCTGCATCCACAATGATCGGCCCGCCATGACACGCATCATCCAGATTTCCGATACGCACCTGAGCCCCGCCAAGCAGCACTTCGCATCGAACTGGTCACCGCTGCGCGACTGGCTTCTGGCGCAGTCACCGGATCTCGTCGTGCACACGGGCGACGTCACCGTCGATGGCGCCGACGTCGAGGCGGATTTCGCTTACTGCGCCACACTGTTGCGCGAGCTTGGGGTGCCTGTGCTCTGCGTCCCGGGCAACCACGACGTGGGCGAGCCCGGGCACGCGCACCAGCCGATCGACGCCGCGCGCATCGCACGCTGGCGCCGCCACCTGGGCCACGATTTCTGGTCGCACGATGTCGACGGCTGGCGGTTGATCGGCCTTGACGCTCTGCTGTTCGGTTCGGGCCTCGATGCGGAACGCGAACAACTCGACTTTGTCGACAGCGCGATGCGCAACGCCGGCGGCCGCTCGCTCGCGTGGTTCATGCACAAGCCGCTGTTCCTCGAGTCGCCCGACGAGGGCGATAGCGGCTACTGGACGGTGAAGCCCGGGCCGCGCGCGAGCCTGCTTGCACGCGTGCGCGAGCACCACGTCGCGATGATCACCAGCGGGCACCTGCACAAGATGCACGACCGCGTGCTGGACGGCACGCGTTACGTGTGGGCGCCGTCGTCGGGCTTCGTCGTCGGCGAGAAGCTGCAGCAGGACATGCCGGGCGAAAAGAAGCTCGGAGCGGTGATCCACGATATCGACGGCGCCGCGATGACCACGCGCATCGTCGAGTTGCCCGCGCTTTCGCGCTACTGGATCGACGACGTGATCCACGAAGTGTACCCACCACGCGGCACCGCGTCTGCCGCGCATTAGCACGCAGCGTCGCGTTGCACGGGCTTCGATGGAGTCGCCCGCGTACGAGACAGCGGGCAGCCCGAGCGAGAGCGCCGCGCTACGCGGCCAGCTCGCCTTCGTCGTAATCCTTCGCCGGCGCGCGGAATTTGATCTCGATATCGGGATGCGCCTTCATGAAGGCTTGGGCAATTGGCTCGTAAAACTTTGCCAATCCGGGCTGCGAATACAGGACGTCGAGCG
>JBDTJK010000124.1:0-5753 GCA_039935875.1 Casimicrobiaceae bacterium | reverse complement strand
GGCGCTGAAGGAACATGGTGCGCAGAAAGTGGTTGCGTACTGCACGCATGCGGTGCTGTCCGGCGGCGCGGTGCAGCGGATCGCCGAGTCCGAGCTGGACCAGATGGTGGTCACCGACACGATTCCGCTGTCGACCGAGGCGCAGGCGTGTCCGCGGATCCGTCAGCTGTCGTGCGCGCAGTTGCTGGCCGAGACGATGACGCGCGTGTCCAACGAAGAGTCGGTATCGAGCCTGTTCATCGATTGACGGCGAGTGCGCGGCGCACGCCGTCGACGCTGATTCGCACCAGCCACGCTTCGCGATCGTTGACGCCGAACGCGACCTGCAGCGCATCGCCATCGCGGCGCAATCCCGATGCGAACTCTATCCCGCGCCGCGCGAAGTAGAACGCGCGCGTGACGCCGACGACGCGCCATCCCGCGTCGAGCTGCACCAAGCGGTGCAGGTAACAGCGGCCGCGTCCATCAATGTCCAGCGACGCGTGTGCTGCGTGCAGCCAGCCGCCATCGAATGCCACGGGGGATGATCCGCCGCGCAGGTGATCGATCGCCAGCAGCGCGATCTCGCGGCGCATCGATTGATCGCGCTCGCCCAGCGACGAGGATCGTGCCGCTGCGGCGGATCGTTGCAGCGGGGGTTACTTTCAACGTATAATCAAGGGCTTCGTTGTGTCGTCCGAATGTGCGCGCAGCCAGGCAGCGAAACTACGCGCCTCGCGACGTACCTCGTGCAGCACGGCATGTCGCCAACCGCGGACGACCCGTCCGGCCCGCAGACCTTGCGGGGCCCGCGAAGGGAAGGCCGCAGACACTGAAGGAATACGCATCATGGCAAAGACCAAGCTCGAATTCACCGCCTTCCCGCGCGAAGGTGAAGGCCGCGGCGCCAGCCGCCGGCTGCGGCACGAAGGCAAGACTCCGGGAATCGTCTACGGCGGCAGTGCAGACCCCGCACCGATCGAACTCGATCACAACGCGCTGATTCACGCGCTGAAGAACGAAGCGTTCCATTCGTCGATCCTGACCATGCAGCTCGGCAGCGGTTCGCAGCGCGTGTTGCTGCGTGACGTGCAGATGCACCCGTATCGCCCACAGGTGCTGCACATTGACTTCCAGCGCATCGACGAGAACAAGAAGATCCACATGAAGGTACCGCTGCACTTCGTCAACGCCGAGGTTTCGCCGGCTGTGAAGCTCGGCGGCGCGATCATCAGCCACGTGCTCAACGAGCTCGACATCGCGTGCCTGCCGAAGAACCTGCCGGAATTCATCCAGGTCGATTTGTCGACGATCGAGATCGGCCATTCGGTCAAGGTCTCGGACCTGAAGCTCGACGACGGCGTCGTCGCCGTCACGCACGGCAAGGATCCGGTGATTGCCACGGCCGTCGTGCCGAAGATCGTCGCGGAAGCCGAGGAAGCCGCTGCCGCTGAAGACGCGCCGGTCACAACTGCGGCCGCAGCGCCTGCCGCCGATGCCAAGGCGGGTGACGCAAAGCCCGGCGACAAGAAGGAAGCGGCAAAGGACGACAAGAAGAAATAACCGGCGGCGGACGCTTGCGGCGCGCGTTCGTTTTCGCATGCCGTTTCACCAGGGCCCGTCCTTGCATCAGGGCGGGCCCTTTTTGCTGGCATCGATGACCACAGCCATCCGCCTCGTCGCAGGTCTGGGCAATGTCGGCCGCGAATACGTGGCGACACGGCACAACGCCGGCTTCTGGTTCGCCGATGCGCTGGCAGCAAGGCTCGGCGCTACGTTCGCACGCGAGCCGCGCTTCTTTGGCGATATCGCCAAGGCGGGCACGCTGCGCATCGTCAAGCCCTCGACCTACATGAACCTGTCGGGACAAAGTGTCGCGGCGCTCGCGCATTTCCACACGCTCGCTGCGGAGGAAGTCCTCGTCGTGCACGACGAGCTCGACTTGAAGCCGGGTGAAGCGAAGCTGAAGCTCGGCGGCGGCACGGCGGGGCACAACGGCCTGAAGGACATCCGCGCGCGCCTCGGCACGCCCGATTTCTGGCGACTGCGCTTCGGCATCGGGCATCCGCGTGACTCGGAGTTCGGTGCGCAGCCGGTCGTCGACTATGTGCTGCGCCCGCCGCGCGACGATGAGCGCACGGCGATCGATGCCGCGATCGACGCGGCGCTCGATGCATGGAACGACATCGCTGCAGGCAATTTCGAGCGCGCGATGCTTGCGCTGCACACCAAACCGAAGGAAGCACCATGAGTCTCAAATGCGGCATCGTAGGCCTGCCGAATGTAGGCAAGTCGACGCTGTTCAACGCGCTCACCAAGGCCGGGATCGCCGCGGAGAACTATCCGTTCTGCACGATCGAGCCCAACATCGGCATCGTCGAGATCCCCGATTCGAGGCTTGCACAGCTCGCCGCGGTGGCCAAGCCGGAAAAGGTTATCCCCGCGGTCGTCGAGTTCGTCGACATCGCGGGCCTCGTCGCTGGCGCGTCGAAAGGCGAAGGACTCGGCAACCAGTTCCTCGCCAACATCCGCGAGACCGACGCGATCGCGCATGTCGTGCGCTGTTTCGTCGACGACAACGTCGTGCACGTCGCCGGTGGTGTCAATCCGGTTTCCGATATCGAGACGATCAACACCGAGTTGGCGCTCGCCGATCTCGCGTCGGTGGACAAGCAGTTGCACAAGGTCGACAAGATCGCGCGCTCCGGCGACAAGGACGCGAAGCGTACGCATGACGCGCTTGCCAAGGTATCCGCGGTGCTCGACCAGGGCGCGCCGGCGCGCAGTGCCGACCTGTCGGCCGAGGAGCGGGTGCTGATCGCGCCGTTCTTCCTGCTGACGATGAAGCCGACGATGTACGTCGCCAACGTATCCGACAAGGGGTTCACCGGCAATGCGCTGCTGGCGGCAGTCGAAGCGCACGCGCGCAAGGAAAACGCGCCAGTGGTTGCCGTGTGCGCGTCGCTGGAGGCGGAAATCGCCGATCTCGACGGTGACGACAAGCTGGCCTTTCTTGCCGACCTCGGGCAGACCGAGCCCGGGCTCGACCGCGTGATCCATGCCGGCTACCGGCTGCTCGGGTTGCAGACCTATTTCACCGCAGGTCCGAAAGAGGTGCGCGCATGGACGGTAGTCGTCGGGGCGACGGCGCCACAGGCCGCTGCCGTGATCCACACCGACTTCGAGAAGGGCTTCATCCGCGCCGAGACGATCGCCTTCGACGACTTCATCCGCTACAAGGGTGAACACGGTGCCAAGGATGCGGGCAAGATGCGTCTCGAAGGCAAGGATTACATCGTCAAGGATGGCGACGTCATGCATTTCCGCTTCAACGTCTAGTGCAAGCCCCCTGTCTCGCGCGATGCCCGCACTGTGCCCAACTCGCAAGCGCCGCGGCAAAAGCGGATCGCGCCAACGCGCGCGAGCCGGGTTCGCCGGCTGCGCGCCACGCTCGACAACGATGAAACGCATGCGCCTTCGGCGGTTCCAATTGCGATGAAACTGCGCAGCGGATTGCTCGTGTCGATCGCCGCACTGGCGCTGTGTGCCTGCGCGTCGATGGGCACGCGGCCAGCGGCACCTGACGTGAGACTGCAGGCGCTGACCGCCGGCGCGATCGACGGCAGCGGCGCGCACGCGCGGCTGCACTTCGCCGTGCGCAATCCCAATGCCTACGCGCTCGGCGTGAAGAACTTCGACTACCAGGTGCGGCTCGACGACCGGGATGTGGGATCAGGCGCGCTCGCGCAGCCGGTAATCCTGGAGGCCGATGCGGTCACCGCGCTCGACGTCGATGTGCGGATGGACCTGCGCGTGATGAGCGCGGCGCTCGACCATGCGGTGCGCAAAGGCACGCTTGCCTACGACGTCGCCGGTGTGCTCGTGCTGGATAGCGGCATGACGCTGCCGTTTCGCAAGCACGGCGTGCTCGATACGCCGAACGGATTGCGATAGGCCGCGTGCAAACGCTGAAATTCACCAAGATGCACGGCCTCGGCAACGACTTCGTCGTGCTCGACGGCATTGCGCAGCAGGTGGCGCTGTCGTCCGCGCAAGTGCGGCAACTGGCAGACCGCCGCTTCGGCGTTGGCTGCGACCAGGTGCTGGTCGTCGAGCGGTCGACGCGCGACGACGCCGACTTCCGCTACCGGATCTTCAACGCCGACGGCGGCGAAGTCGAGCAGTGTGGCAACGGCGCGCGCTGCTTCGTCGTGTTCGTGCGCGACCGCGGCCTGACCGACCGGCGCGAGATACGCGTCGAAACGGCGGGTGGGGTCATCGTGCCGCGACTGGAACACAGTGGTGAAGTCAGCGTCGACATGGGTGTCCCGCGCTTTGCCGCGGACGATGTGCCATTCTCCGGCGGCAGCGGCGGCATTACCGACGCGCTGGACATAGACGGCGACACGCTGCAAGTGTCGGCGCTGTCGATGGGCAACCCGCATGCTGTGCAGGTGGTAGCCGATGTCGATGCCGCGCCGGTGGCCACGCAAGGCCCACGCATCGAGAGCCATCCCCGCTTTCCGCGGCGCGTCAACGCGGGCTACATGCAGGTGGTCGATCGCGCTACCATTCGCTTGCGCGTATGGGAACGGGGCGCTGGCGAGACGCTCGCCTGCGGCACCGGTGCCTGCGCCGCGGTTGTCGCGGGCGTGCGCCGCGGCCTTCTCGACAACAACGTGAAGGTGTGCGTGCGCGGCGGCACGTTGACGATCGCGTGGAGCGGCGAAGGCCAGCCGGTGCGCATGACCGGGCCGGCCGTCACCGTGTTCGAAGGTGAATGGAGATACTGATGCGGCAGCGCGCATCGGGTCTCATGCAACGAAGGACGCCGCGTCGTCGATGAATCCCAAGGACATCGCAGATTACCTGCGGGACAATCCCACGTTTTTTGACGATCATTCCGACGTGATCGCCGGAATGTCGGTGCCGCACCCGCATGGCGGCCACGCAATTCCGCTCGCCGAGCGGCAGGTACTGGCGCTGCGCGAGAAGAACGCCGAGCTCGAGTCGAAGCTGCGCGAGCTGATCCAGTACGGTGGCGAGAACGACGTCGTCAGCGAAAAGCTGCACCGTTCGACGCTCGCGCTGTTTGCCGCGCCCGATCTCGAGACCACGCTGGCCGTTCTGCATCACAGCCTGACCGAGGATTTCGCCGTGCCGTCGGTCGCGGTGCGTCTGTGGGGCAAGGTGCCGGAGCAGTCGTACCTGCCCGAGCTCGCCGCGGTGTCGGCGGAAACCCGTGGCTACGCCGATGCGCTTGGAACGCCGTATTGCGGCACCGAGGCGGCATTCGAGACGCACGAGTGGTTCGATGACGCATCCGGGCTCGCGTCGTACGCCTACCTGCCGCTGCGCACCAGCCACACGTTCGGCCTGTTGTCGCTGGCGAGCGCAGATGTCAACCGCTTCCACCCGGGCATGGGAACGTTGTACCTGATGCGCCTCGCCGAACTGGCGAGCGTCGCCATCGCACGCTTCCTGCCTCAGACCTGACGGGCGCCACTGCGAGCATGCACAGCGCGGCCGCCGCCGACAACGCAGCGCTGGTCGCAAATTTCGTGGCCAGCCTCGCCACGCGCAGCCTCAATACGCGCAGTGCCTACTCGCGCGATGTAGGCGCCTTGTGCGAGCTGGCAGGCGACGAGCCGCTGGCATCGATGACGCGCGCGCGCCTTGCGCGCGGTCTCGCGACATTGCATGGCCGCGGACTGTCCGGACGCAGTCTCGCGCGCATGTTGTCGGCGTGGCGCGCGTTCTTCCGCCACTTGCTT
>JBDTJK010000123.1:0-4106 GCA_039935875.1 Casimicrobiaceae bacterium | reverse complement strand
GCATCCGGTTCCCATTGCACGGTGGCCTCGAGCCCCGCACCCACGCCCGCGGGAAGGTCGTAGCCGGGAATGCCACGCAACAGGCGCGCGATCCTGCTCAGCGGCACCGCCAGTTGCGGAATGCCGCGCACTTCGACCTGGCCATCGCGCAGCACGAGATCGTCCGCGGCGACCTCGAGCATCTGTGCCGCGACCTTGCGCGCCTTCGCGTTGACCTCCCGCGCGGCCAGCAGCACCGACGAGCCGGCGGTGACGGTCTGGCGGCTGGCGAAACCACCAAGACCCAATGAGATGGCAGCGGTATCACCAGACACGACGTCGATGGAGTCGATCGAGGCGCCGAGCGTTTCGGCGGCGATCTGCGCGAGAGCGGTAGCCACGCCCTGTCCCATTGCCATCGCCCCAGTGCTCACCGTGATGCGTCCGGATGGCCCGATCTTCACGCTCGCCGATTCGAACGGACCGCGGCCCGTTCCTTTCACGCCGTGCGCGATGCCGATGCCGATGTGGCGACCTTGCTGGCGCGCGTGTTCCTTGCGTCCGGCGAACCCGGCGTAATCGATGACCTCAAGCACCTTTTGCTGGCACGCCAGATAGTCGCCGCTGTCGAGCGTGATCGAGTGTCCCGCGCGATTCTTGAGCGGCTTCACGTAAGGCATCGCTGCCGCAGGCACAAGGTTTCGCTCGCGAACCAGCGCACGATCGATGCCGAGCTCGCGTGCGACGCGGTCGAGCAACCGTTCCATCACGAACGTGCCTTCCGGATATCCGGCGCCGCGCACCGGAATCGTATACACCTTGTTGGTTTGCGCGACGGATACCCTGAGATCGTAGTTGGGCACCACGTAAGGACCAGTCACCGCCGTCGCCGCGTTGTACGGGCAATTGATGCCCTGCGGCGTATACGCGCCCTGATCGTGGATCATTGTTCCGCGCACGCCCAGGATCAGTCCATTCGCATCGACGGCAATCTCGACATCCCAGTGCTGGTCGCGTTCCTGGATGGCGCTGACGAAATGCTCGGCCCTGTCCTCGACCCATTTGACGGGGCGATTCAACATTCGCGCAGCGGCGGGGATCGCGATCTCCTCTGGATAAACGAGGAACTTGGCGCCGAAGCCGCCACCCACATCGGGAGCGACGACGCGCACCGACTGTTCAGGCATGCCCAGCATGCCGGCGATCGTGAACTGCAGCTCGTGCGACATCTGCGTCGACGACCATGCCGACAGCGTCTTCCCGTGCTTGTCGTAGCTTGCGACGATGCCACGTCCCTCCATCGGGTGCGCACCGCCCCGGTGCTGGTGCAGCCGCTCGCCAAACACGTGTGCAGCCTCGGTGAAGACTGCCGCGCAGTCTCCATATTTCACGTCGAACGTGCACAGCACGTTGTCGAGTGCCTCGCGCCTCACCTTTGGCGACCGCGGGTCAAGCGCATCGCGACAGTCGGCAAGAACGGGCAGGGGCTCGTAGTCCACCACCACTGCCGCGGCGCCGTCCTCAGCTGTGTAGCGCGATGTCGCAAGCACCATGGCCACTGCCTCGCCGACAAAACAGACTTCCCCGGGCGTCAGCACGAATGGCGTGATGTCAGGCGGCAACGTTGTGGTCGGAAACCCCAACGGCATGCGCGGACTGGTCAACGCACCGGCAAGATCGGCGGCGGAAATCACCGCGACGACGCCCGCAGTGGTGGCCGCTGCGGCAACATCGATACCCTTGATCAGCGCATGCGCATAGGGACTGCGCACGAACGCCGCATGCAGCATGCCAGGAAGCTCGATGTCGCTGACGAAGCGTCCGGCGCCGCGCAGCAGCGCAGGATCCTCGATGCGCCGGATGCGTTGCCCCACGTGCCTGCCTGCTGCGTCGGTCACGAACGCTCTCGCAGGACCTTGGCCGCAGCCAATGCCGCGGCGACAATGTTCTGATACCCGGTGCAGCGGCAAAGATGACCCGAAAGCGCAAGGCGGACCGCATGCTCGTCGACGTCGGGATCGTCACGCAGCAACTCGGTCAGCGTCATCAGGATGCCTGGCGTGCAGAACCCACATTGCAGTCCGTGGCAGTCCCAGAACGCCTGCTGCAACGGGGGGAATTCATCCTCGCCCGCCAGACCTTCGACGGTCGTGATGGCATGGCCCTCGGCCTGCGCCGCAAGCATCAGGCAACTGCGCGCCGTACGTCCATCGACCAGCACGGTGCAGGCGCCGCAAACGCCATGCTCGCAGCCGAGGTGCGTGCCCGTCAGGCCCAGGCCGTGGCGCAGGCAATCGGCCAGCGTCGTCCGGGATTCGACTGTCGTCTGATAGGCCTTGTCATTGACGAGCAACGAGATCGTCGATTCGTTCGCAGCAGTTTCATACGTCATGTGACTTCATGCCTTTGCTGTGCACGCGCGAAAGCGCCTGCAATGGCGCGCGTGAGCAGCTTGGTGGCGATGCGCTGCCGATACCACGCGGGAAACGCGGGATCATCCAGCGCCTCGCAGTCCGCGGCCAACGCTGACGCCTCCCTGAATTGCGCCTCGCCGGATGCGCCGACGAGGACCGCTTCCGCGCTTGCGACGCGAAACGGTGTGGGGCCCACGCCGCCAAGCGTCAGCGCGGCGCGCGCGACGCGGCGATCGCTGTCCAGCTCGATCAGCGCCGCCGCCGACACCACGGCGAAATCGCCGTGCCTGCGCGCGAATTCCACGAAGCACCAGCCATGTCCCATTCCCCACGGGCGTATGCGGATCTGCGTCAGCATCTCGCCGGCCTCGAGTGCTGTTGTCATCAGGCCGCGCGCGAACGCCGACATTGGCAGTGACCTGCCCGCGCGTGCGCTTTGCGTCACCATCGTCGCGTCGTAAGCCATCATGATCGCTGGCATTTCGGCCGACGGATCGAGGTGGCACAGGCTCCCGCCGAGCGTGCCCCGATTGCGGGTTTGCCGGTGGCCGACATTGAGCATGGCCTCCGTCATCAGTGGCAGGCGCTTTGCCACCAGCGCCGAATATTCGATGTCGCGCTGGCGCGTCATGGCGCCCATCACGATCTCGCCTTGCTCCTCCCGTATGTAGCTGAGCTCGTCGATCCGATTGAGATCGATCAGGTTGTCCGGCGCAACCAGGCGCATGTTCAGCATCGGCATCAACGACTGGCCACCTGCGAGCAGCTGCGCGTTGGTGACGCTGCCGAGCAACGCGACAACCTCCGCAATCGTGCGCGGCGCATGCAGGACACAGGGAGCAGGCTTCAATGCGGATCCGCTCAGATCTTGGCGAGATCGAGCGTCGATGCCGCGAACAACGACTCGATCGGAACCGGCTTGGATGACAGCCCCTGCTCGTGGTGATAGCGGCAGAACGTCTCCAGCACGTGCCGGTTGGCGTCAAAACCGTAGCTCCAGTAGTCGCTGCCCATCAACGCTTGTGCGGACTCGTAGTTGGCGACGCCCCACGGAAGACTGACGAAAAGGTGGCCGATCTGGGCGAGATCGGACATCGCGAGATCGCGCGCGCGATTGAACGCCTTGAGCACGCTGACCGGCAGCCACGGATGGCGTTCCACCAGCGACTTGCGAATGCCGATGATGTGCATGATCGGAAAGATCCGGGTGCGCGCGAAATACTCGGCTTCGGCACGTGGATAGTCGGTGAACAACCGCGCCACGTTCGGGACGCCGCGGGTAAAGCACGAAGGCGCGCGAGCGCCGATGACTGCATCGAGTTCACCGCTTTCAAGCATCCCGGACAACGTCTGGCCATCCGCTATCTGCTGCAGGTCGATTTCGCCAGGCAGCGCAAGCGGTGAACGTTCCCCACGACCGGGGTCTTCCACGCCGCCGCGGCGCCAGTGAATGCTCGCCGGCTCCACCCCGTACTCGTCGTGCAGTATCCCGCGGACCCATACATTGGCCGTGATCTGGTATTCCGGCAATCCGACCCGCTTGCCCGCGAGGTCCGCCGGTTTCGAAATGCCGCGATCGGTGCGGATGTACACGCTGGAATGCCGGAACAACCGCGATACGAAGGCGGGAACGCCAACGTACTCGTTGGCGCCGCGCGATGTCAGCATCGTATGGCTGCTGAGCGACAACTCGGAAATGTCGAATTCCTGGAA
>JBDTJK010000122.1:0-5119 GCA_039935875.1 Casimicrobiaceae bacterium | reverse complement strand
CACCGGCGACGGCGCCGACGCGTATTCGTATTCGGTCAACAATGCCAGCCGGCGCTGGTTCATCGGATCGAGCCTGCGTGTCAGCACGGCTTCAAACAGCTCTTCCTTGCTGCCGAAGTGATAGTTGGCCGCCGCCAGGTTGACTTCCGCGTCACCGGTGATCGCACGCAGGCTGGTCGCATCGAAACCCAGTTGCATGAACAGGTGCTCCGCCGCATCGAGGATGCGCTCCTTGGTGGCGGACGGCGCGCGCCGTGCGATCGGGATGACCTTGCCTGGCATGCCGGGGATACTCCGTGCAAGTGCAGCCGCGCGTGAATGGCGGCCGATTCGTTTAAACGTTCGTTTGAATTCTGCGCGCCCGCTTGCGCAGCTGTCAACTCGCGCGGATGACCGGCTACGCGGGGTCGCGGTCGGCCGGCGCCGAGTAGGCCGCTTCGATCGCCGGCTGGAACCTGGCCTGCACCACCGGACGCTTCAGTTTCTGCGTCGGCGTCAGCAAGCCGTTGTCGACGGTCCACGGGTCGCGCGTCGCAATGACGTGCCGCACGCGCACCCATCGCGGAAAGGCCTTCAGCTGGTCGTTGGCACGCCGCTGCAGCGCCTTTTCATCAGTCTCCGCGGAGACCGCGAGCAGGATCGGATAGGGCTTGCCTTCGCCCACCAGCATCACCTGCTCGAACGCCGGATCCTGCAGGATCGCGAGCTCGGCGTCCTGTGGCGAGACCTTTTCGCCGTTCGACATCACCAGGATGTCCTTGGCGCGACCGCGGATGTAGATGTGGCCGTCGATGATCTGCGCGATGTCGCCGGTCTGCAGCCAGCCGTCGTCGGACAGCGATGCCCGCGACGCCTCCTCGTTGCGCCAGTAGCCGAGCATCACGTTGCCGCCACGTGCGAGCAGCTCGCCATTATCGCCAACTTTCACCTCGACCCCGGGCAACGCGGGGCCCACCGACTCGGGAATGTTGTCGCGACCGAGATTGACCGAGATGACGGGCGATGCCTCGGTCATTCCATAGCCTTGCAGCACCGTCAGACCGAGGCCGATGAATGTCCTGGCCATCACGGGATCGAGTGCGGCGCCACCCACTACGGCCACGCGCATGCGTCCACCCAGCCTCGCCAGCACCGGTTTCGCCACCAGTGCGCGCAACAACGGCACACTGATGCGATCCACCAGCGTCGAATGCCCGCTGGCGACGCGATAGCCGCGCGCCACGCAGGTGTCGAACAGTCTCACCTTCCACGGCGGCGACTTCGCCAGCGCATCGCGCACTTTCGCCAGGAACCTCTCGAAGATCCGCGGTACCGCGAACATGGCCGTCGGCGATTGCGAGACCAGGTCCCTCGGGATCTGCGCGATGCCGCGCGAATAGGCGACACGCGCACCTATCGCCAGCGGCAGGTAATAGCCACCGGTGCGCTCGAACATGTGCGACAGCGGCAGAATCGACAGGAACAGATCGTCGGCGCGCGCAAGTCCGGTCGCACGGCATTGCTCTACATTGGCGACGATGTTGGCGTGCGACAGCATGACCCCCTTCGGAAGCCCGCTGGTGCCGGACGTGTAGCAGATGGTCGCCAGCGTCTGCGGCTCCAGCGCTCGGCATTCGAAAGCCGGCGCGTCCGCGGGAAGAAAGTGCTCGACGCTGCGCGCATCGCCATCGTCGGCGCGCAGCACCAGCAGTCGCGGCAACGGATATTTGCCGGCGAGTTCGGTCAGCGCATCCGCCATGCACGTGCTGTCGGCGATGAACAGGCGCGCATCGGCGTTGTGCGCGCACCATGCGACATTGTCGGGGTTGTCGTCGACATACAGCGGCACGACGACGAGGCCAAGTCCCAGCGCGGCGAGATCGATCGACACCCAGAAGGTACCGTTGCGCGTCGCCACCACGACGCGGTCGCCCGCGACCAGTCCTTCACGGCGGAACGCCTGCTGCCAACGCTCGGCGTAGCCGCGCACGTCGGCGACGGTGACATCCTGCCACTCGCCGTGGCTGCAATGCCGGTGCAGCACGCGCGCAGGCTCGGCGAAATGCTGGGTGAAGAAGTTCGCGATGTTGGTAGTGATGACGTCCTTCCCTTCCCGGGGATTCTGACGCAATTGGCACGCACCGCAAGCTGCACTGCAGCGCGTTATACTGGCCGCGTCACTTGACCACGCCGCTTCTCCTCTTGGCAACGATCCGTATCGACCGCAATCACGCGCTGACGCACGCCAAGGCGCGCGCCGCCGCCAGCAAGCTCGCGAAGGACCTGGAGCAGCGCTTTGCACTCAAATGCACGTGGGATGGCGACGACGTGCGCTTCGAGCGCTCCGGTGTCGACGGCCGGATGCACGTTGGCAACGGGCGCATCACGCTCGACGTGACGCTGGGCTTCCTGCTGTCGGCGATGAAGCCCGTGATCGAGCGCGAAATCCATTCGCAGCTCGACAAGCTCGCACCCGCCGTGGACGCGTGAACCCGGGTCCGGCGGGACTGCGCGGCGAATAGTCCCGCAACGCGCGAAATCGGAGGTGCCGCGCGTTGACGTCCGCCGCGCATGCCGCTAGATTGATCGATGGCGACGGCCCTTCGGTCGCGCCGCTCTCGAGGAGAACCAGCATGGCCAAGGGTCAGATGCGCAGCACGAAGGAAAAGAAGAAACCCAAGCAGGACAAGACCAAGAAGGCGGCCCCGGTTTCGCCGTTCGCCGGCATCCAGGTCAAGTCGACCCCCTCCGGCGACAGCAAGTAGTGCGTCGTTCGGAGGCGCGTGCGCCGCGTCACCCGCCACGCCGCGCGCGGCTTCCGCTGCCGTATCGCTGCCGTATCGCTGCCGGTGCCGCGATGCTGAAACGGGCGCTGGCATCGCCGCTGGCATCGTAACTCGCGACGCTAGCCGTCAGTTCGAGGCCACGCTGGCGCGCGCCGCATCGATCTCCTCGACGACGCGCGCAAAGATCGCGTCATCGCGCAACAATGCGTTGTGTCCGATGCCGCGAAACGCAACATTGGTTGCGCCCGCCAGCACGCAGGATGTCTGCGGTGCAACCATCGAGTCGTGCGTGGACCACAGCGAAACGATTGGCGGCGCGGCGGGCGCACCGGGCAACGCCGCCAGCCATGCACTTTGCGGGCGTATCTGCGCAAGGCACGCACCGGCGGCGAGCCACGCAAAACGGCTGCCATGGTGCGGCGTGCCCAACGTCACCACGCGTGCGACGCGGGCTCCGCCGTGCGTTCGCAGGTACGCACGTGCAATCAATCCGCCCATGCTGTGGCCCACGATCATCACCTGCGCTGCGCCGGTCGCCGCGCATGCGCTGCGTATGCGCGCATCCAGTTGTTCGACGAACCTCTCGATCGGTTGCAGCGGAGGCCCGTAGCTCAACGCATAGACGGCGCCCACGTCGATCTTGGCGAGCCTGCGAATCATCGGCGCGAAGACGCCCGCGTTGCAGAGCACGCCATGCACCAGCACGACCGGCAACGACGACGGCGCGGGCGAAGGGTCGCCCGTCAGCCAGCGATACCCCATCATTCGCGCGGCCGATCCGAGCAACGTGATGAATTCGGTGGCGACCATGCGCGCGGTGGCAATCCTTCCGATCCGCTGCGCGGGCAGCCGCGGCGAGCGCCAGGTCCACGCCAGCAGGAATTCGATCGACGTGATCGCGAGGATCAGCGCGGCGTAGCCGAGCGGCAGGCCCGCGAGCCACGGGAGCACCGGTGCACCTGCTGCGAACGCGTGCCATGCGAACGCCGCATACACCGCAATGCCGAGCAGGTGCGTTACCCACAGCGAGATCGCTGTCCACATTCGGTCGATGGTAGCGGAGGTGGCACACTGCGATGGAAGTCGCGTGTAGTTTTGTCGCGTGACCTGGGGTGGAGGCTTGAGCTTGGGCGGACTGCTGATCGAGGTTCGCAAGTGGCCGCCTACCCCGGCGATCGCAAACGCCCTGTGCGCCCAAGGATGACGGTCCTGGATATGCCCGGCGCGGACGCGGCGATCTTGTCGCAACTATCGGATAACGCTATAATTTTGGGCTTTCGGCGAGCTAGCTCAGCTGGTTAGAGCAGAGGAATCATAATCCTAAGGTCCCCAGTTCGAGTCTGGGGCTCGCTACCATTGAAAACAAAGGCTTGCGCACTCGTGTGCGGGCCTTTGTCGTTTCAGGGCTGCGCCGGGGTTACACCCCGTCCCAGCCTTGCCATCGACGGACCCGCAGCACTCGCGACTGAATTTTTCCCGGAGTCGACATGAACCATCCCAACAACGCCGCATGGGGCACATGCGGCATGGCAGTCGCGCCGCATTCGCTTGCTTCACAGTCGGCACTTGCCGTGCTGCGCGACGGCGGCAACGCGATCGAAGCGATGATCGCGGCCGCCGCAACCATCGCCGTCGTTTATCCTCACATGAACTCGGTCGGCGGCGATGGCTTCTGGATGATTCACGTGCCGGGCGAGCCGCCGCGTGCCATCGACGCGTGCGGTGCAGCGGCGGCTCGCGCGACAATCGACTTCTATCGGGCGCAGGGCCTCAGTTCCATTCCGTTTCGCGGCGGCGTCGCGGCGAATACCGTTGCCGGTACTGTCTCCGGTTGGTCGCTCGCGCTCCAGTACAGCACCGAGGCTTGGGGCGGGCGAGTGCCGCTCGCGCGATTGCTTCGCGATGCAATCGTCTACGCGAAGGAAGGCATCCCGGTCACGCGCAGCCAGCATGCCACCACTGCCGCCAAGCTCGATGGCCTGCGCGGGCAGCCCGGGTTCGACGACGCATTCCTGGCGGACGATCGCATACCGCGCATCGGTTCGCGGTTCCGCCAGCCGCGGATGGGCGCGACGCTCGAGCGCCTTGTCGCTGCGGGGCTCGACGATTTCTATCGCGGTGACGTTGCGCACTCGATCGCGCGCGACCTGGCCGCGTGCGGAAGTCCACTCGCAATCGATGACCTGCAGGCGCACCGCGCGCAGTGGCGCACCCCCCTCGCGCTCGCGCATTCGCTCGGCACCGTCTACAATTTTCCGCCGCCGACGCAAGGCATCGTATCGTTGCTGATCCTCGGTATCCTGGATTCGTTGCGGATCGGCGAGGCCGATCCAAATGGGGCCGACTACGTGCAC
>JBDTJK010000121.1:0-6088 GCA_039935875.1 Casimicrobiaceae bacterium | reverse complement strand
ACACGTAAAGGTCGAGTTGCTGCCGCAGCGCCACATTCAGCGATCGGATGCCGCCACCCACCGGCGTCGTCAGCGGACCCTTGATCGACACCGCATATTCCTTGAGGATGTCGAGCGTCTCGTCCGGAAGCCACACGTCGGGGCCGTACACGTGCGTCGACTTTTCGCCGGCGTAGATCTCCATCCAGTGGATGCGGCGCTTGCCCCCGTAGGCCTTGGCCACGGCCGCATCCACGACCTTGATCATCACCGGCGTGATGTCGACTCCCGTGCCGTCGCCCTCGATATAGGGGATGATCGGATTGTCGGGGACGACGAGGCTGAAATCGGGCTTGACGGTGATCTTGGCGCCACTTGCGGGCACCTTCACGTGATCTGACATTGAATCTCTCCTGGAAACGTCCCGGACGGGGCTTGGCATGGCTCGGTTAGCCATTGATTATCGCGCAACATGAGACCTTCACCCACCGCGCACTTACCGCGCAGCATCGTGCTGCTGCACAAGCCCTATGGCGTGCTGTGCCAGTTCACCACTGACGATGGCCGCCCTACGCTGACCGATTTCGTCGATGCGCGCGATGTCTATCCAGCCGGTCGACTCGACGCGGACAGCGAGGGGCTGGTGGTGCTGACCAACGACGGCGCGCTGCAGTCGCGCATCGCCGACCCGCGCCACCAGGTGACCAAGACCTACTGGGTGCAGGTCGAAGGCGAGCCCGCACATGCGCAGCTCACCGGATTGCGGCGTGGTGTCGCGCTGCGCGACTTCACCACCGCACCGGCTCGCGTCGAGATCATTGCGCCGCCTCCCACGCTCGCCCCGCGCGAGCCGCCGATCCGCGTGCGCAAGGCGATCCCGACGGCATGGCTCGAGCTGACGATCGGCGAGGGACGCAATCGCCAGGTACGGCGGATGACTGCCGCCGTGGGGCTGCCGACACTGCGCCTGATCCGCTATCGCGTCGCGTCGTGGACGCTCGACGGGCTCGCGTGCGGGCAGACACGTTCGGTCGCCACCGACGCGTGATAAAATTCGCACCCCTCCGACACATCGGCGCGGTCTCGCCCCGCCTTCGAAAACCCCGCCGATGATTCGTCGCCTGCTCGCCCGCCTCATGCCCGGTCGGCCGGCAACCAGGCCGCGCATCTACAAGTCCGACCAGCATCCGCTGCGCCGCGAAGGCTTGAGTTCCGGCGCGCGCAGCGTCACGCGCAAGCTGCAGGAAGCCGGTTTCAAGGCGTTCATCGTCGGCGGCGCCGTGCGCGACCTGTTGCTCGGCATCACGCCGAAGGATTTCGACATCGCCACCAATGCAACGCCTGAGCAGGTGAAGCCGTTGTTTCGCCGCGCGTTCATCATCGGCAGGCGCTTTCGCCTCGTGCACGTGCACGCCGGCTCGGAAGTGCTCGAGGTCTCGACCTTCCGCGCGGCGCAAACCGGCGACGATGCCACCGACGAAAATGGCCGGCTGATTTCGGACAACGTGTATGGCCTGCAGTCGGAAGATGCGAAGCGTCGCGATTTCACGATCAACGCGCTGTATTACGATCCCGAGACGGAAGAAGTGTGGGACTACGTCGGCGGCGTCACCGACATCCGCGCGCGGCGAATGAAGCTGATTGGCCCTCCGGTCACGCGCTACCGTGAAGACCCGGTGCGGATGTTGCGCGCGGTGCGCCTCGCCGCCAAGCTGGGCATCGCCATCGAAGCGAAGACCGCCGCACCGATTCCGAAGCTCGCGCCGCTGATCCAGAACGTGCCGCCCGCGCGGCTGTTCGACGAGATGCAGAAACTGCTGCTGTCCGGCCACGCGGCGCAGACGTTGAAGAGCCTGCGCAAGCACGGACTGCATCACGGCCTGCTGCCACTGCTCGACGTCGTGCTCGAGCAGCCGCTCGGCAGCAAGTTCATCGACGCGGCGCTGGCGAATACCGACGAGCGCGTGCGCGACGACAAGGGCGTGTCGCCGGCGTTCCTGTTCGCGACACTGCTGTGGCACGAGGTGCTGGTGCACTGGAAAGCGGCCAAAGAAAAGGGCGAAAAACCGTTGCCGGCGCTATTCGACGCGATGGACCACGTGCTCAATGCACAGGCACAGCGGATCGCGATACCGCGGCGTTTCGAAGCGACCATCAAGGAGATATGGTCGCTGCAGCCGCGCTTCGAGCAGCGCGCCGGCTCGCGCCCGGCCAGGCTCGCCGAGCATCCACGTTTTCGCGCCGCGTATGACTTCCTGGCGATCCGCGGAGAGAGCGGCGAAGTGCCGGCTGCGCTGGTCGACTGGTGGACGCACTTCCAGGATGCGGGTGATGCCGAACGCGACGCGATGCTGCGTCCGGACGAAGCTCCGGCGGCGGCGAAGCGCAAGCGCTCGCGCAGCCGCGGGCGCAAGAAGAGGGCGGAATTCGACGCAGCCGGTGTTGCCCCGGCCGACGACGGCGCCGCCGACAGCTAACAGGATGCCGCGGGTGTTCATCGGCATGGGCAGCAACCTTGCGCACCCGCGTCGCCAGCTCGCGCGCGCGGCGCGGGCGCTGCAACGCGTTGCGCGTACGCGCATCGTCGCCATTTCGCACAATTACCTGAGCGCACCAATGGGCGCGCAAGCGCCGCAGCCGGACTATGTCAACGCGGTCGCCGAAGTCGACACCGCGCTTGCGCCACGCGCGCTGTTGCGGCAGCTGTTGCTGATCGAGCAACGCCAGCGTCGCAAGCGTGATGCCGGCGGCGCGCGCAACCTGCCGCGCACGCTCGACCTCGACCTTCTGATCTACGGCGACCGGCGACTGCGGACGCGCGAACTCACGCTGCCACACCCGCGCATGCACGAGCGTGCCTTCGTGCTGCGCCCGCTCTCCGAGCTCGATGCGCATCTGCGCATCCCCGGTCGCGGGATCGCGCGCCGATGGCTCGCGCACGCGGCGATGCAACCGGTGGCGCGCACGCGCACCCACGTTTCCTACTGATTGCGCCAATGGACGTCGCTACCTGCAACTACATCGTCGTCGAAGGTCCGATCGGCGCGGGCAAGACGAGCCTCGCGCGGGAACTCGCCCTGCACCTCGGCGCAAACGCGCTGCTCGAGCTTCCCGAAGAAAATCCGTTTCTCGAACGCTTCTATGCAGACATGCCGCGTTTCGCACTGCCGGTGCAACTCAATTTCCTGTTCCAGCGAGCCGACCAGCTGCGGGCGCTGGCCCAGCTCGACATGTTCCGGCAGCCGACGGTGGCCGACTTCCTGCTCGACAAGGATCCGCTGTTCGCCCGCCTCAACCTGAGCGACGACGAGTACGCGCTATACGACAAGGTATACCAGCACCTCAGGCCGCAGACGCCGACACCGGATCTCGTCATCTACCTGCAGGCTCCGGTGCCGACGCTGATCGAGCGCGTGCAGCGCCGCGGCGTCGGCTACGAACACTCGATCCCTGCCGAATACCTGGCGCGGCTGGCCGATGCGTACACGCGATTCTTCTATCAATACGATGCGGCGCCGCTGCTCATCGTCAACAGCGAGCGTCTCAATTTCGTCGATAACCCGGAGCATTTCCGGCTGCTGACCGAACGCATCCGATCGATGCGCGGCCAGCGCGAGTTCTTCAACCTCGGGCAGGGCTAGCGGCGCATGACGACCACGTTCCCCGCCAGCGCCAGCGCCGCGCCAGCGAACGTGAATGCGGTGAACGTGTAGTCTTCCGCAATCGCCGAAAGCGCCAGAGCCAGCACGGGCGTTGAAACCCCGACCCACGATGCGCGCATCATGCCGATTGCGCGCATCAGCGCGAGATAGCAGACAAACGCGGCGACGCTGCCCAGCAGCGCGAGATAGACCAGTGCGCCGACATAGCGCAGGTGTGGGTCGAAATCCCAGTGCGCACCCGTCAACGTGACGATGACCGCAGCCGTCGCGGCACCGTACAACATGCCCCATGCGGTGGTTGGCATGATCGCCAGCCCGCGCTGCTGCATCCGCGCGGCGACCATGTTGCCGAGCGTGCCGAACACGGTGCCGGCGACCGCCCACAGCACGCCAAGCAGCGTGTTGCGGTCACCGTGCGCAGCGCCGAGCTGCGGCAGGAACAGCACGGCAACGCCCGCCACGCCGAGCATCGCGCCAGCCAGCGCGCGCAGCGTGACCGGCGTGACGTACATGACCCGCTGCGCGAATACGCTCATGATGGTGATCGTCGAGAACGCGACGGCTACCAGGCCCGACACCACGTATTGCTCGGCGCGATACAGGCAGATGTAATTGAGGCCGAACATCAACGCGCCCTGCAGCGCGAACAACCGGTGCTCGGCGCGGCTGAACCGGAGCGATCGCCGCAGTGCGATGCACACGACCGCCAACACCACCGCGGCGAGCGCAAAGCGCCATACGACCGACACTTCGGGTGCCACCACGCCGAGTTCGTAGGTGATCGCCAGCCACGTCGATCCCCAGATCGCGGTGCATGCGGCGAACAGCCATGCCGCGGCGCTCACGCGGCCCGCAGCGCGTCGACGATCTTCATCCGCGCCGCGCGTGCCGCTGGCAGGAAGCCGCCGACGAAACCCATCGCCAGCGAGAACAGCAGCGAGGCGATGACGATGCGCGGCGTAAGCGTGAACGAAAACGCAATTTCGGCGAACGTCTGGAAGTTCATCGTCGAAATCGACAATGCCTGCATGAACGACGCGGCGATGAGGCCGATAAGGCCGCCGATGAGCCCCAGCAGCAGCGACTCGAGCATGAACGCCGCGAGGATCGACGAACGCGCGAACCCCAGCGCACGCAGCGTGCCGATCTCGCCGGTACGTGCCGCGACGCTTGCATACATCGTGATCATCGCGCCGATGACGGCGCCGATCGAGAAGATCACCGAGATCGTGATGCCGAGGTAGTTGATGAACTTGGACAACGCCTCGGATTGCTCGGCGTAGAAGCGCGACTCGCGCTTCGCTTCCAGCGTCAGGCGCGGGTCGCCCTCGATGGCAGCCTTGACCGCGTCGAAGCTTTGCGTATCGGCGAGCCGGAAGATCACGGAGGAATAGCTGTTGCGGCGAAAGGCCTGCATCATCTGCTCGGCATCGCCCCACACCTCGGAATCGAAGCCGGTGTGACCGGCATCGAAGACGCCAACGACGGTCCAGTCGCGCTGCGCGAAATGCAGGCTTTCGCCGAGCCCCGCGCGCTGGAAGCCGTTGGCGATCGAACGCCCGGTGACGATCTCCGACGTTCCCGGCCTGAACATCCTGCCTTCGACGATGTGCACCTGCGGACGCAACGCGAGCCCCGCCGTGGTGACGCCGCGGATGACGACGTTCGACGGCTTGCCGGTTTCGCGCTTGGCGAGGTTGATCAGCACGACGGGCTCGCGCGACAGCATCTGCTTGCCATCCTCGCCGGTGGCGATCTGCGGCAGGCTCGCGAGCACGCCCGCGGAATTGCGGTCGACGGCGCTCTGCACTTCGGTCTGCGACGCACGGCGGATGACGATCACGTTGTCGTCGCGGCCGGTGGCGACCAGCGTCTGCTCAAGCCCGGCGGACAGCATCAGCACCGTGGTGAATACGTACACGACCAGCGCCATGCCACCCGCGGTGAGGAACGTCGTCAACTTGCGCGCGCCAAGGTTGCGCGCGATGTAGGCGAGCGGAATTTTCATCGATGATGACCTTAGGCGACCGTGCGCAAACCGTCGACGATGCGCACATGCGCCGCTCGCCACGCGGGGATGAACGCGGCGACCAGGCCGATCACCAGTGCGGCGCCAACCTGCATCGACATCGTCTGTGCCGACACGTTGAACACCGGGAACAGCGTTCCCATTGCACTGGCGAACGCGCCGGCGAGCGGAAACGTCAACGCGATGCCGAGTGCGCCACCGAGCAGCGCGATGCCCATCGACTCGGCGAAGATCAGCCACGCGACATACGCATTGCTGAACCCGAGCGCCTTCAGCGTGGCGTACTCGCCATAGCGCTCGCGCGCGGTCATCGCCATCGTGTTGGCCATCACCGCCATGATGATGACGATGACGACGAAGGAAACCGCCTGCACCGCCAGCAGGATCGCTTCGGTCATCGCCACGAAGCCCAGCTGGA
>JBDTJK010000120.1:0-5080 GCA_039935875.1 Casimicrobiaceae bacterium | reverse complement strand
CGGCTGATGGGGACGTTCGCCGAGGAGTGCGCGGACCAGTACGCGTTCACGCGCGAGGCGCAGGACGATTTCGCGCAGGCATCGCTTGCGCGCGCGCTCGCCGCCGGCAACGACGGCGGATTCGCGTGGGAGATCGCCCCGGTGACGGTGAGTGGGAAGAAGGGCGATGTCGTCGTGGACCGCGACGAGCAGCCTGCGAAGGCGCAGCCGGCGAAGATCCCGACGCTGAAACCTGCATTCCGCAAGGACGGCACGGTGACGGCCGCGAATTCGAGCTCGATCTCCGACGGCGCTGCCGCCGTGGTGATGATGCGGCGCTCGACCGCCGAACGCCGCGGCTTGCAGCCGCTCGCGGCGATCGTCGCGCACGCGACGCACGCGCAGAAACCTGGCGAATTCACGACAGCGCCGGTGGGCGCGATCAACAAGCTGTATGCGAAGACCGGCTGGACGACGCGCGATGTCGATCTGTTCGAGATCAACGAGGCGTTCGCCGTGGTGACGATGGCGGCAATGCGCGAGCATGGCATCGCGCACGACAAGGTCAACGTGCATGGCGGAGCGTGCGCGCTGGGGCATCCGATCGGCGCGTCGGGCGCACGCATCGTCGTCACGTTGCTCGGCGCGCTGCGTGGCAGCGGCGGCCGGCGCGGCATCGCCGCGCTGTGCATCGGCGGTGGCGAAGCGACCGCGCTGGCGATCGAAATGCTGCCGCAAACATGATCGACACTGCCGCATCGCCGCACGTGGTGCAAGCGGCACAGGTCCCCGCCGCGCACAAGCCGTTCCCGGTGATCGTCGGCTGCCCACGCTCGGGAACGTCGCTGCTGGCGGTGATGCTCGACGCACATCCGCAACTCGCGGTACCGCCGGAAACAGCCTTCCTCAAGCACGTGGTGAGGCTGACGACGCCGCCGGCCAGCCTCGCGCGGCACTTCGTGCAGGTCGTGACGGCGAACCGCACGCCGATCTCGAACTGGGGCGATTTCGGACTCGACCGCGACGAATTCGCGCAGTGCGTGACCGACATCGAGCCGTTCACCGTTGCCGCCGGAACGCGCGCGTTCTATGCAATGTACGCGGCCAGCCAGGGCAAGCCGCAGGCGGGCGAGAAGACGCCGGACAACATCTTCGTCATGCGCGAAATCGCCGCGGTGCTTCCCGAGGCCCACTTCATCCATGTGCTGCGCGATCCGCGCGATGCGGCGCTCAGCTGGCGCAAGACATGGTTCGCCCCGAGCCATGACTTTGGCGATCTCGGGCGGGAATGGCGAAACCATGTCGAAGCCGGTCGCCAGGCAGGCGCGGCGTTGCCGCACTACATCGAGACTCGCTACGAGGATCTCGTGCTGTGCCCGCAGCAGGAGCTCGCACGACTGACCGCGTTCCTCGGCCTCGCCTACGATGACGCGATGACGGACCCGAGCGCGCAGGGTGCCGCTCGCATCGCGCGCATCCAGGGCCGCATGCACGTCAGCGGGCGCATGGTCACGCGCGAGGATCGCACCAGCATTCACGCGAACCTCGCGCGTCCGCCGATGCCCGAGCGTGTCGGCGTATGGAGGCGCGAGATGAGCGCAGCCGACCGTGCCGCCGTCGAGCGAGGCGCCGGGCCGCTGATGCAGGCCGTCGGCTATCCCGTCGGAACCGAATGAAATGTGCGCCGCGCGCAACCTGGCAACCGCACTTCGCGAGGCGCGATGGAACTGATGCCGATGGCGACGTGGCTGATCTTCTGCGCCGCCTGCACGGCGCTCGCGCTGACGCCAGGCCCCAACATGCTGCTGCTGGTCTCGCGCACGCTGGCACAAGGCAGGCGTGCGGGCGTGCTGACCCTGGCTGGCACGCAGACGGGACTCGCGTTCCACGTCGCTGCGGTCGCCTGCGGACTGGCAGCACTGCTGGCCGCGGTTCCGGTGGCTTACGACGCGCTGCGTATCGCTGGCGCGCTGTACCTGGCGTGGCTCGCGTGGCAGACGTGGCGCGAAAGTCCCCACGCGACCCGTGTCGCGCTGCCGCCGATTCGCGCGTCACGCCTGTACCGCGACGGCGCGCTGACCGGCATTCTCAACCCGAAGGTCGCGCTGTTCGAGCTGGCGCTGTTTCCGCAGTTCGTCGACCCGTCGCGCGGCAGCGTGCTGGCGCAGACGCTGATCCTCGGCGTGACGCAGCTCGTCATCGTGCTGGCATTCGACGCCGGATGCGTGCTGGCGGCCGCGCGGCTGCGCGGACTGTTCGCGCGGGGTACGCGCAGTTCGCGCTGGTCGAGGCGTGTGCTGTCGGGCGTATTCGCGGCACTCGCGCTGCGCCTCGCGCTGGACGCACGCAAATGAGCCCGTGCAGGAACCGCCGATGCTGCTGAACGAAACCCAGGTGCTGGTGCGCGACACGCTGCGCGCTTTCGCGCAACAGAAGCTGTGGCCCAACGCCGCACGCTGGGACCGAGAGCATCATTTCCCGCGCGAGGAATTGCGCGAACTGGGCGCGCTCGGTGCGCTCGGCATGGTCGTCGCGGAAGCCGAGGGCGGCGCTGGCGGCGACTATGTCTCGCTCGCCGTCGCCATCGAGGAGATCGCGGCCGGCGATGGCGCAACGTCGACGATTGTCAGCGTGCAGAACTCGGTCGTGTGCGGACCGCTGGCGGCGTTCGGCAACGCGCAGCAGAAGGCGCGCTACCTCGCCCCCCTGGCACGCGGCGAGATGCTCGGCTGCTTCTGCCTGACCGAACCGCACGTGGGTTCGGACGCGTCCGCGCTCACCACGCGCGCCGAGCGTCGCGGCGATGGCTATGTGCTGAATGGCGTCAAGCAGTTCATCACCACCGGCAAGAACGCCGACGTGGCGATCGTGTTCGCCGTCACCGGCAAAGGTGCCGGCAAGCGCGGCATCAGCGCGTTCGTCGTCGACGCGCGCAGTCCCGGCTACGTGGTTGCGCGCGTCGAGGAGAAGCTCGGGCAGCGGGCGTCGGACACCGCGCAGATCGTGTTCGACGACTGCGAGGTTCCGCTCGAAAACCGGCTGGGGGAAGAGGGCGACGGTTATCGGATCGCCCTCGGCAACCTCGAGGCGGGCCGCATCGGCATCGCGGCGCAGGCGGTCGGCATGGCGCGCTCGGCGTTCGACGCGGCGCTGGCCTATGCGCGCGAGCGCACGACGTTCGGCAAGCCGATCGCCGAGCATCAGGCGGTCAATTTCCGCCTCGCCGACATGGCGACCGAGATCGAGGTCGCGCGGCAGATGGTGTGGCACGCGGCGACGCTGCGCGATCACTCGATTGCCTGCCTGCGCGAAGCGGCGATGGCCAAGCTGTTCGCGTCGGAGATGGCGGAGCGCGTGGTTTCGGCCGCGCTGCAAGTGCATGGTGGCTACGGCTACGTCAACGATTTTCCGGTCGAGAGGATCTACCGTGACGTGCGCGTGTGCCAGATCTACGAAGGCACCAGCGACATCCAGCGGATTGTCATCGGGCGGGATCTGCTGCGATGACCGGGATTGGCGTGGGCGACACGTTTGCCAAGTCGGCGGTGATCGACGAGCAGTCGATTCGCACGTTCGCGACGCTGGCGGGCGACATGAACCCGCTGCATCACGACGCCGCTGCCGCGGCTGCCGGCCCCTATGGCGGGCTGATCGCATGCGGCCCGCAACTGATGTCGCTGCTGCTGGGCGTCGACGCGACCCACTTCTCGGCGCTGGGGGGAATGGCGGTTGGCCTCGGTTTCGACTTCAAGTTCGTCAAGGCGGTGCCGGTGGACACGCGCGTGGTGCTGGCGTGGACCGTCACCGGTTGCGATTTCAAGCCGTCACTCGACGGCTGGATCGTCAGCGTCGAAGGCTCGGTACGCGATGCTGCGGGCACGCTGTATGTCAGCGCGCGCGGCAGCAACCTGGTGCGCGAGCCCGGTCACGCGGCGCCGCGATCGGTTGCATGACCGGGCTCACGCACGTGCGGCTGCTGGTGGACGACTTCGCGCCGATGCTGTCGTTTTACCGCGACGCGCTGGGCTTCAAGGTCGTCGTCGATGTCGCGCAGACTTACATCGAGCTCGATACCGGCGCCGCGCGCGTGGGACTCTATGCGCGATCGATGATGGAGAGTGTCGCAGGCGTCCTACTGCGAGCGGCGGGTGGTGACGACCTGGTGTTGCAGTTCGCGGTAGCCGATGTCGATGCAGCCGCCGGCTTGCTGCGCGCGCGTGGCGTCGCGCTGGTGACCGCACCGCACGACCAGGCCGCCTGGCGCATGCGCGTGTTCCACGTGCGCGATCCGCTCGGCCACCTGCTGGAAATGACGACGCCGCTATCACGTTGACGCCCGGCGATCCAGCCTCCATGCCCGATTTCACGCTGCATTGCTTCGCACAATCCGGCAACGCGTACAAATGCGCGCTGGCGCTGGAGCTCGCCGAGGCTGCATGGACGCCGCACTTCGTCGACTACTTCAACGGCGAGACCCGGTCCACCGCGTTCCGCGCGGACAACGTGATGGGCGAGGTGCCGCTGCTCGAGCACGCCGGCCACACGCTGTCGCAGTCGGGCGTGATCCTCGACTATCTCGCCGGCATACTGGGACGCTACGGCGCACGGGACGACGACGAGCGGCGCGAAATCCTGCGCTGGGTCCTGTGGGACAACCACAAGCTGACAAGCTACACGGCGACCTACCGGTTCATGCGCGCGTTCGCCGCCGACCCTTCTCCCGATGTGCTTGCGGAGTTCGGCAAGCGCGCGCAGTCGGCGTGGAGTGTGCTCGACGCGCACCTCGCGGCGCGTGATTTCGTCGTCGGCGAGCGGCTGACGATCGCCGACCTTTCCATCTGCGGATACCTGTTTTTCGACGACGAGATCGGCGTAGACTGGAGCGCCTCCCATCCGCACATCGACCGCTGGCTGCGCACGCTGAAGGCAATGCCGCGCTGGCGGCATCCGTACCAGCTGATGCCCGGCCATCCATTGCCGCGCTGACATGTCCGTGATCGAATCCAAGCTGTCGGTGCGCGACCCCGTATTCGCTGCCAATCGCGACGCAATGCGCGTGCTGGTCGCCGACCTGCGCGCGCGGACGGCGTCGATCGAAGAG